>NZ_JBHFKV010000009.1:0-123648 GCF_042879355.1 Photorhabdus sp. RM71S
AGTTAGTGAAGCTCCCGGTAAGGAGAAAAAGAGCCTTCCCGAGGGTAGTAAAGGAAAGACCTTACAAATACAGAAAAGCCCAGAAAAACAGCCAGTCAGTTGCTTAACTGATCGGCATTACTCCCGGTTGGGGGCCTTTTTTGATCGAGTTGAAATTCAGCTTTACTAACTGTTCGCAATAAATTCAGAAAAATTTTTTCAATAACAAAAAATCACAAATTAATTGCACCAGAGACAGCCTTTGTCAGACGTGAAAGTTGCTCTGGTTGAATAATATAAGGCGGCATCAAATAAATCAGCTTGCCAAATGGTCTTATCCAGACACCTTGAGAAACAAAATAGTGTTGTAGCACCGCCATATTCACGGATTGCTTCATCTCCACGATGCCAATTGCACCTAATACCCGAACATTAGCCACTTTTGTATGGTGTCTTAGTGGCATCAATTCAGTCTTTAACTGGTTTTCAATTGATTTAATACGTTGTTGCCAAGGGCTTTGTAATAACAAGTTCAAACTGGCTTCTGCTACGGCGCAAGCTAATGGATTGCCCATAAACGTTGGGCCGTGCATAAAACAGCCTGCTTCACCATTGCTAATCGTTTCGGCTATCTTACGGGTTGCCAGTGTTGCTGATAGTGTCATATAACCACCTGTCAGCGCTTTTCCTACACATAAAATATCTGGCTCAATTTCAGCATGTTCACAAGCAAACAATTTTCCTGTGCGGCCAAAACCGGTGGCAATTTCATCTGCAATTAATAGAATCCGGTGCTGATCACAAAGCATTCTGACCTGACGCAGATATTCAGGATGATAAATTCGCATTCCTCCAGCACCCTGTACGATAGGTTCAAGGATCACCGCGGCAATATCACGGGAATGCTGCTCCAGCAAAGTGCGAAATGGCATGATATCCCGCTCGTTCCATTGAGAATCAAACCCGCACTGAGGCGATTCAGCGAACAGATGGGGTGGCAGATAGCCTTTGTAGAGATTATGCATTGAATTGTCGGGATCACAGACGGACATAGCGCCGAATGTGTCGCCATGGTAACCGTGGCGTAATGTCAAAATACGCTGGCGTTTCTCACCTTTTGCCTGCCAGTATTGCAATGCCATTTTCAGAGCCACTTCCACTGTGACAGAGCCTGAATCAGCCAGAAAAACACATTCCAATGATGGCGGGGAGATTGCCACTAATTGCCTGCAAAGTGCGATTGCGGGTGGATGGGTAATTCCACCAAACATGATATGGGACATATGATCAATCTGAATTTTAGCGGCTTGGTTCAGTACCGGATGGTTATATCCATGAATGGCGGCCCACCAAGAAGACATACCATCCACTAGCTTACGGCCATCAGCCAACTCGATTTCCATCCCAGAAGCGCCAACAACAGGGTAAACCGGAAGAGGGTTGGTCATGGAGGTATAGGGATGCCAAATATGGTGTAGATCAAATTCAATATCAGAAGAAGTCATAAGGCTATACTGTCAACCAATTTTATTAAAATTGGTTGACAGTATAGCGGCATTATTTAAACTGACTAGACTTTTTTTACACTGGAGATGTTATTGTGATTGAGCGTAAGCAATGGACAATTAAGCAGGCGCAAGAGCTGTTTGATAAACCTTTTTTCGAATTATTATTTCAAGCACAGCAGGTTCATCGTATTTACTTTGACCCACAGCAAGTACAGGTTAGTACACTACTTTCCATCAAAACCGGGGCTTGTCCGGAAGATTGCAAATATTGCCCGCAAAGCTCCCGTTACAAAACAGGTCTTGAAAAAGAGCGGTTGATGGAAGTGGAACAGGTGATTGATTCTGCTCGTAAGGCTAAAAATGCGGGTTCAACACGTTTTTGTATGGGTGCCGCGTGGAAAAATCCCCATGAGAGGGATATGCCTTATCTGGAGAAAATGGTTAAGGAAGTCAAAGCATTGGGAATGGAAACCTGCATGACACTGGGCATGCTCAATGGGTTACAAGCGCAGCGGCTGGCGGATGCAGGATTAGATTACTACAACCACAACCTTGATACCTCCCCGGAATTTTATGGCAACATCATTACGACTCGGACCTATCAGGACAGGTTGGATACCCTTGATAAAGTACGAGAGGCCGGAATAAAAGTGTGCTCTGGTGGTATTGTTGGTCTGGGTGAGGCGATACGTGATCGGGCCGCGTTATTGGTACAACTGGCAAATCTGCCAAAACCGCCAGAGAGTGTACCCATCAACATGTTGGTTAAGGTCAAAGGCACGCCATTGGCTGAGAACGAAGATGTAGACCCTTTCGATTTTATCCGCACGATTGCTGTTGCCAGGATCATGATGCCGTCTTCTCATGTTCGGTTATCCGCAGGTCGTGAACAGATGAATGAGCAGACACAGGCAATGTGTTTTATGGCTGGCGCTAATTCTATTTTTTATGGCTGTAAGTTGCTCACTACACCTAACCCTGCGGAAGATAAAGATTTACAACTATTTCGCAAGTTGGGCATTAATCCTCAGCAGACTCAGACAGCATTTGGTGATAATCAGCAACAGCAGCATTTGGCAGAAGCCATTATCAATGCGGATAACGAACAATTTTATAATGCGGCATTATGATGGACTGGTCATCTTATCTTTCCCGGCAATTGTCTGAGCGTCGGGACACTTCGCTATGGCGTCAGCGGCAGGTCAATCAGAAATCAGATGGGCGTTTCCTGTATGCCACTGATGGCAAATATCTTAATTTTTCCAGTAATGATTACCTTGGGTTAAGTGCAAATCCCGCAATCATTTCCGCATGGCAGCGGGGAGCTGAACAATATGGTGTTGGTAGTGGAGGTTCCGGTCATATTACGGGTTATACAAAGGCTCATCAGCTATTGGAACAACAATTGGCTGACTGGCTGGGTTATCCAAAAGCATTACTGTTTATTTCGGGGTATTCTGCTAATCAGGGGGTCATTGCCGCGTTAATGACGGAACAGGATCGGATTATTGCCGATCGCCTGAGTCATGCTTCATTAATGGAAGCGGCTATGCATTCCCCCGCTCAGCTACGGCGTTTTCTGCATAATCAACCTGAATCACTTGCAAATTTACTGGCAACGCCTTGTGTTGGAAAAACGCTGGTGGTAACCGAAGGTGTGTTCAGTATGGATGGTGACTGCGCACCGCTAGCCGATATTCATCAGCAAACCAGAATTTCTGGCAACTGGTTAATGGTGGATGATGCTCACGGTATTGGTGTCTGTGGTGAGCAGGGAAGGGGAAGCTGTTGGCAACAGGGAATCAAACCGGAAATTTTGATTGTCACTTTTGGCAAAGCATTTGGATTGAGTGGCGCGGCGGTGCTTTGTGATGAGCAGACGGCAGAATATCTAATTCAGTATGCCCGTCATCTGATCTACAGCACTTCTATGCCTCCTGCACAGGCTCAGGCGCTTTCTGAAGCTGTTCGGCAGATACAATCTGGTGATGAATTGCGCCAACGATTACAGCAGAATATCAATTACTTCCGCCGGCAAGCTCAGAAACTGCCATTCAATCTGACAGATTCAATTACCGCAATTCAGCCATTGATTGTGAGTGATAATGAGCTGAGTGTGTCCTTGTCTCAGTATCTGCAACAAAAAGGGATTTGGGTTAAAGCCATCCGCCCACCAACAGTACCACCGGGCAGCGCCAGATTACGTATTACTTTGACGGCCAGTCATATGCCACAGGATATTGATATGTTGATGGAGGCGTTGCATGGGTTCCGTAGCTGAATTTGCCAATAAACAGGCGATTGCTGGAGCGTTTGGACGAGCGGCCGCCAATTATGATGTGGTAGCGAAATTACAGCAGCAAACCGGTGAATTCCTCATGCAACAAGCCGCTGGACATCCTGGTCAGTTAATATTGGATGCTGGTTGCGGTACGGGTTTTTTTAGTCACCGCTGGCGACAACAGGGGAAACAGGTTATTGGGTTGGATTTAGCATCAGGCATGTTAGTTTATGCCCGTAAGCAATTGGCGGCTGACTATTATTTACAAGCGGATATTGAACATTTAGGGCTTGCTGACAGCAGTGTTGATATCTGTTTCAGTAATCTGGTTGTTCAGTGGTGTGATAATTTATCCAGCGCTTTAAGAGAACTTTATCGGGTAACCTGCCCTGGTGGATTAATTCTATTTTCCACCTTGGCCAAAGGTTCATTGCATGAATTGAAGCAAGCTTGGAGTGCGGTTGATAACTACCAGCATATTAATCAGTTCCTACCGCAACAGACAATTAAAGATGCCTGTCAAGGGTTCCGGCATTGTCTTATTAGTCAGGTTTATCGCCAGCAATATTCTCATATATTGCCGCTATTGGGTTCTCTGAAAGGGATTGGCGCGACTCACCTTCATTATGGGCGACAGCAAGGACTGATGACGCGTGGACGACTGACTGCTCTGGAACAGGCTTATCCACGAGAAAATGAACAGTTACCTCTTAGCTATCAGGTTGTTTTTGGAGTGATTCATCGTGACTAAGTGCTGGTTTTTGACAGGTACAGATACCGAAGTGGGTAAAACAGTTGTAAGTTGTGCTTTGTTACAAGCGGCAACTAAAACAGGATATAAAACAGCAGGTTATAAACCTGTCGCTTCCGGTAGTGAAATAACGCCGGCAGGTATCCGTAATTCCGATGCGCTGGCATTGCTGGCAAATAGTTCTGTATCTTTGCAATATGAAGAAGTGAATCCGTTAGTATTTGTTGAAGCAACATCACCCCATATTGCCAGTGATGACTTGAATCAACCTATTGATTTTACTGTTATGTCTACGGGGTTGCATCAGTTAGAAAAGAAAGCAGACTGGGTTTTAGTTGAGGGCGCTGGTGGTTGGTATACCCCTTTATCAGAATCGGTGACTTTTGCTGACTGGGTGGTTAAAGAGCAACTGCCGGTTATTTTGGCAGTGGGGGTGAAGTTGGGCTGTATTAATCATGCGCTACTTACCGTGGAAGCTATTATAGGTTCAGGGTTACATTTTGCAGGCTGGATAGCTAATGAGGTTGAACCCGCAGGCAAACGTCAGCAAGAATATTTGGCGACATTAGAGCGTATGTTACCGGCTCCTTTATTAGGTATGATTCCTCATTTAACGCAAGAATATTTTAATCATTTAGGGGAATATATAGATTTAAAATTACTGAATAATTAATTTGAAAATTTAATCTGGTGGAATGTTATTTCAATGTCATGATGAATGATTACACTACTCATATCTATACCCGTCATCTTTCAAGTTGCCTCTTTGTTGGCTGCACTCACTCACCCCGGTCACATAGTTATCTATGCTCCCGGGGATTCGCTCCCTTGCCGTCGCGATGCATCTTGAAATCCATAGGGTATATACCCGTTATCTTTCAAGTTGTCGCTTTGTTGGCTGCACTCACTCCGGTCACATAGTTCGCTATGTTCCCGGGGATTCACTCCCTTGCCGTCGCGATGCATCTTGAAATCCATAGGGTATAGGTTATTTTAGGATAATATGCCGGAATGACACTCCGGCATAAAAATGATATTTTTCAACGAGTTTACTCTATTTTGAAAAAACGTTATCTCTATTTATACTTCAGCGAGTTTTTTATTCACTGGCGCATCTGCTGGCCGATTTATATAATTCCTGAATATCTTCCTTACCAGATAAATAGGGCCTACACCCAAGATAGAATAAGCCACTTTAATGAGGAACTGGGCGATAATCATTTCTTTTATGATGTCTATGCCGAGAACACCATAGAAAGCGATTGAACAGAATATGATACTGTCGAATGCTGAAGCGATAACAGTACTGGTTATTACTCGCAGGAAAAGATACTTTGAGTTTGTGAGAGATTTTATTTTGCAGAGGAGATACGAGTTTATATTCTCAGAGATAAAATAAGCAAGAGATGATGCCAGTAATACAGATACGATACTATTCACTATTCCATTATAAGTCGCACCAAACTCCCATCCAGGAACACCTGGCATCAGTGCGGTTCCCCAAAGCCCTAGAACAAATAATAAGTTCGCTGTAAAAGAGATAATAATCGTTCTTCTTGCCAGACGTAATCCATAGAATTCGTTTAGAATATCGACCAGTAAGAAGGTTATAGGGTAAATAAAAACCCCAGGAGGCGTGACAATATTAAGGATCGGGATATGAATGGGCTTCACACCACATATGGTAGAGAAAATATAGATAACACTGAGTGCGATGCTAATGAGTAAATAGGCTTGCCATGAACGCTCATGACGATCCCCAAGTTCATAAGCTGTTACGATATTACTGTGGCTGTATAGTTTCCGGTATATCGTACTGAGCTCATGTCTGCTCAGATCTTCTGAAATATCACTGTCAGCGAGCTCTTTTAACCCCATAGTAATGGTCTTACCTGTCGCTAGCACCATGACATTTGCCGATAATTTACCATACCTTGAAAATCCCAGTAACTTAAACTTTTGATTTACCGTCATTTATAGTCTTTCTCCTACGATACAGCCTAAAAAATAAGCATTTTTGTAGGGTTTCCTATCGAGGCTGTCATCATTTTTCTCTTGCCGGATAAAGAACCCAATTTCCTTAGAGTAATACAATAATGGCGTATTGGTGACTAATGCGGGGGGACGTTTTATAATGATCACCTCACCGGGTATGAATGTATCTTCTATTGCCGATTCGACTTTAAGAGCCAACATGTTTGATTCATCACCAAAGAAATAGGTAAGCGGATACTCGGTAACAAGCTGACCTATTTTTTTCTCAGAAACGGCTAGAAATTCAGATTGTGGAACGATAGGGATAGCCGAAGGATTTTTATTGCCTTCGGTTGAGAGTGTTTCATTGAGGCGTTCTAATTGCTCAAGGTCATAATATTCTATTTCTTCACAAGAAACGCCGAAAAAATCGGAGATCCGAAGAACCGTAGATTGTTGAACGTTATTGACTTGTCCTTCCAGAATTTTATAAATGGTGGTACGGGTTAATCCTGTTCGGTTGGAAAAAGAGCTCTTGGTTTCTCCACGGGTACGTATCAAATATTCTATATTTTTAATGATATTTGTTTTTCGCTGTGCATTAGACGTTTTCATGAGAATCCTTTATGTAAAGATAACAGCATTACTATATATTACTTGATGATATTGTCCAGTGTGAAAAAACCACTCATTGTGATAATTTATTGATTTTACTTTTAATATCTGATTTTTCTAGTTATCTATATTAGCACATCCTATATCAGAAAATGCTCATGGATTTACCTTTATATTCTAAAAATGAAAGTTAAATCATATAATTAAGTGAAATTCATTATAAAGTTTACACAAAACTGAACTTTATGTTTATTTTTGTGTTGACTTTATGGATTTTATTATAATAATGTTAAGTTGTGTTGATGTGTTTTTGGATCATTAGATAGCATCAAACGAAACATTATTCTTATTATAAATCTCTCGGGGAAGAGCTACTTTATCCTTTGAGTTTGAAAGTGGGTTATTTTTTTAGCACTAGGGAATTTCAAGAAAATAGAGGAAATTAAATAAACATTAGGACTGAAATTAGTAAATTAATAAAATGATAACGCAGTTAAAACACCAGGAAATGGCAGTATAAAGATGCTTTGGAACAGCAATCGATTGAAATTGTGAATGATAGATACAAAGTAAGTTTTTCGATCGAAAATAGCCAGCAGAATATTGGACGTTTTACGAGGGCTGTGTCGATTTGATATTTGTGTATCTATCATTTTTTTTGAGCAGTTACGATGGAGCTCGTTTTGTAAAATAGAGGATATGCTGATGTGAATTGGTTAATTTATCAATGACATATCTTAATATTCTAATTAAAAATTGGGTTTTGCTCATGCCAATTGAGTCAGTTGTTGTTTTTTGGTAAATGTTTATCGGCACTGTTTATATCGGCATAGTCAAAAATGCTATTGAACCTGCTATTGCTGAAAGCGTAGGAAACAGAGAATTTAGGTAAAACACGCCTCTCCTCTTGATTAACAGATTTCATATAGGAAACTGTTCACCGGTTATCTCTTATTGAATAAAAATCCCAATCTAACCCGTATTATTTGCTGTTGTTTGATGCAAAAAAGGCAGTTTTTTTCGCTCAGTCTACAGAAAAAATAGACAATTATCTACCTTTAATGCTGGTAATATTGAAAGAATATAATTTATTGATGTTTAATTTCCGTGAGAAAATTCTTACTTTTTCAGCAAATTTATTCATTTTTTTGAAAGGAAGAATTGAGATAAAGGTTAAAAAAATAGTAAAAATTTTTATCGGTAGAGGATACCTATTTTGTGGCATGATGTTGCAACCTCGTACAGTTAATAGGGTTTGTAGAGTTATCCACTATTCCTGTGGATAACCTTGTGTATTAGACTTAGAAAAGTTACGCGACGCAAGAAAATACGCGGCTTTCGTCAAGGTTGATGTTATTCTCGTCTTTGTTTTAATTTTATTAAATATCAATAAGATAACTAAAATCAAGCCCTGTCTGACCTGTGATGATGTCCCATGTTGTCACCTTTCAGCCAATCATATAAAAAATGGAAAAATCAAGATAATTTTGGGGATAAAATGGTATTTATTTTGATATCAACGGATGTTTAATTGATAGGGAAGTGACCTACTTGAGTCCGTTTTTATAAAATCAACTTGAAGCTGGTTTTATATCCAGTATTATAGGCTAACTTAATGTTAGGAAAGTGAGATACCGATGAGTAAGGTGTTCAAATTACATTCTGACTTCCAACCGGGGGGTGATCAACCAGAGGCCATCCGTCAATTACAAGAAGGCTTAGAAGACGGGCTTGCCCACCAGACTTTGTTAGGGGTAACTGGGTCGGGTAAGACATTTACTGTCGCTAATGTGATAGCCAATTTAAACCGACCAACGATGGTACTTGCTCCGAACAAGACACTGGCGGCTCAACTTTACAGCGAAATGAAGGACTTTTTCCCAGAAAATGCCGTAGAGTACTTTGTTTCCTATTACGATTATTACCAGCCGGAAGCTTATGTGCCGAGTTCCGATACTTTTATCGAAAAAGATGCTTCCGTGAACGAACACATTGAACAAATGCGCCTGTCTGCCACAAAAGCTTTGCTGGAGCGGCGAGATGTGATTGTCGTTGCGTCTGTATCGGCTATTTATGGTTTAGGTGATCCTGATAGTTACCTGAAAATGATGCTCCACCTGACCAACGGTATGATGATTGATCAACGCTCCATTCTGAGACGTTTAGCTGAATTGCAATATACCCGTAATGATCAGGCATTCCAGCGAGGGACATTTAGGGTTCGTGGTGAAGTGATTGATATCTTTCCGGCTGAATCTGATGAGCATGCCCTGCGCGTTGAACTATTTGATGATGAAGTAGAACGGTTATCACTGTTTGATCCGCTAACGGGACAGATTCAATATCATGTTCCACGATATACCGTTTATCCGAAAACCCACTATGTTACTCCGCGTGAGCGTATTATTCAGTCAATGGAAGCGATTAAAATTGAGCTTGAGCAGCGGCGTAATGTATTGCTGGCAAATGGTAAACTGCTGGAAGAACAGCGTATTACGCAGCGTACCCAATTTGATTTGGAAATGATGAATGAATTGGGTTATTGCTCCGGCATTGAAAACTATTCCCGTTATCTCTCTGGCCGTGCCGAAGGGGAGCCGCCGCCGACACTGTTTGATTATCTCCCGGCTGATGGTTTGCTGGTAGTGGATGAATCGCACGTTACCATCCCGCAAATTGGTGGGATGTATCGAGGGGATCGTTCCCGCAAAGAGACGCTGGTGGAATATGGTTTCCGTATGCCTTCTGCGCTGGATAATCGTCCACTTCGGTTTGAAGAATTTGAAGCACTGGCTCCACAGACCATTTATATTTCGGCTACGCCAGGCAAATATGAATTGGAAAAATCCAGTGGCGATGTGGTGGAACAGGTGGTGCGTCCTACGGGTTTGCTTGATCCGGAAGTGGAGGTGCGTCCTGTAGCGACACAGGTTGATGACTTACTGTCTGAAATCCGTATTCGGGCGGTGGAAAATGAACGGGTATTGGTCACCACATTGACTAAGCGAATGGCGGAGGATTTAACCGAGTATTTGGAAGAGCACGGTGAACGGGTTCGCTATTTGCACTCGGATATCGATACTGTCGAACGTGTGGAAATTATTCGGGATCTTCGTTTAGGTGAGTTTGATGTATTAGTGGGAATTAACTTGCTGAGGGAAGGGCTGGATATGCCAGAAGTTTCTCTGGTGGCCATTCTTGATGCGGATAAAGAAGGTTTCCTGCGGTCTGAACGTTCATTAATTCAGACGATTGGGCGTGCTGCCCGTAACCTGCATGGTAAAGCGATCCTTTATGGCGATAAGATCACTGATTCAATGGCAAAAGCTATTGGTGAAACGGAACGCCGGCGTGCTAAGCAGCAGATATTTAATGAAAAACACGGTATTGTTCCAAAAGGTCTCAATAAGAAAATTAGTGATATTCTGCAAATTGGGCAGCCAGCGGGTGGTAAAAGAAAGGGCAGAGGTAAAGCGGTTGCCACAGCGGAAACATTCAGCAACCTGTCTGCCAAAGAGCTGGAAAGCAAAATCCGCGAGCTGGAAGCGAAGATGTACCAGCATGCGCAGGATCTTGAATTCGAACAGGCGGCGAGTGTTCGGGATCAGATTCAGGCATTGCGAGAGCAATTTATTGCCAATTCTTAACCAAGGTTTTGCAGGGTATTCTCTAACGCCTGATGTAGTAATTCACGGTCGTGGCGATAGGGAACATCCTGTGCTTCGAGTATTTGCTGAGTAATAATCCAGTCGTTAAGCTCGCTGATATTTGTGCACGGGCCAACGATTACTGCATCAATTATCCGGCTGCCAATTTTGTTTTCCATTATTTCCAGCTTATCTTTCAGTGTCAGTTCGGCGGCCGCGGCACTGAGTTCTTTGCCTAGGTTACCGATATAAATCATATTGGCGTTGCTACGACGCAGTGCTTGGGTTAAATCTTCAAGCAGAAGCAATGGCATCAGACTGGTGAAGAAGCTGCCAGGGCCGATAATAATCAGATCTGCTTGAGTGATAGCATCCAATGCCTCTTTTGTTGCGGTCGCAGGCGGATAAAGCATCAACTCCTGAGGAATACAATTCAATTGATCAACATTAACTTCGCCATAAATGGTGTTGCCTTGATCATCTATCGCCATTAGGTCAACGGGCTGCTCAGACATTGGAATAAGATGAGCATTAACTTTCAACAAACTGCGGATTAAATTAATTGCCTCAAGGGGTCTGACACTTAAATGATCTAACGCTTTAAGCATCAGATTCCCCAGATTATGCCCTGCCAGTTCGCCATTGCCACTGAAACGGTATTCGAACATTGCTGACGCGACACTGGGTTCGGTAATAAGCTGATTTAAACAATTGCGGGTATCACCCCAGGCAATACCGCCTTCTGAACGCCGGATCCTGCCGGTTGAGCCGCCATTATCTGTCGTGGTCACAATGCCTGTCAGGCGAGAGCCTAGTGATGAAAGAGAGGACATAACGCGCCCAAGGCCATGACCTCCGCCTAAGGCAACTACCCGATCTAAATCGGCTAATGTGCGGTTTCGCATAGAATTCCTATTACTGACTGAGCATATATTCGCTGAATAATTTTAGCGTAATTTATTATAAAACACGATTAACCGAACAAACGTTATGATTGGGTGCAATGTTTTAACTGATCACAAATAGAAATTGTCTGTTATTTATTCTGAACAATGTGGTAATTCATTGTATATTCAATTATATAACGAAAGTGGGTATTCGCATTTTTCTTTGTTAAGCGCTAAAATCCATATCAGAGAAGGTCGTTTTACATTAAATCATATACCCAATGGATTTCAAGATGCATTGCGACGGCAAGGGAATGAATCCCCGGGAGCATAGGTAACGATGTGACCGGGGTGAGTGAGTGCAGCCAACAAAGAGGCAGCTTGAAAGATGACGGGTATAGATGTTGGAATTAACTCCTAGCCTCTGCATCTAAGTCCCTTTTTACACAGCGATATGATGTTTTGGCCGTGACTACTGAGTCACCAGGATGCGAGGCAGAAATGCTCGCGTCTCCCATGTTTGGAAAGGTGTTATTGTGGAACAACTCATAGACGCTTTTGCTCGTAAATTTTACTATTTGCGGCTATCTATTACCGATGTATGTAATTTTCGGTGTACTTATTGTTTGCCGGATGGTTATAAACCCCGTGGACATCACTCCTTTTTGACATTATCCGAAATTCGTCTTGTTGGCCGGGCGTTTGCCGATCTGGGTACAGAGAAAATCCGTTTGACGGGGGGCGAACCGACCATGCGCCGTGATTTCACCGATATTATTTCCGTCATACGTGAAAATAAGTTGATTAAAACCCTCGCAGTAACCACTAACGGTTATCGAATGGAACGAGATATTGCTAAGTGGAAAGAGGCGGGTTTAACCGCAGTGAATGTCAGTATGGATTCGCTTGATCCCCGTCAATTTCATGCGATTACCGGGCAGGACAAATTTTTTCAGGTGATGCGTGGTATTGATGCAGCATTTGCGGCGGGTTTTAGTAAAGTGAAAGTCAACGTAGTGCTAATGAAAAATGTTAACGATATCAGCCTGCCGGCTTTCCTGCACTGGATAAAAGATCGTCCGATTCAATTAAGATTCATCGAGTTGATGGAAACCGGTGACGGTGGTGAAATGTTTCGTCAATACCATATTTCGGGGGAAGTTATCCGGGAACGCCTGTTGCTCGATGGTTGGCATTTGCTTCAACGTTTACGCAGTGATGGCCCTGCACAGGTTTTTAGCCATCCTGATTATCAGGGAGAAATTGGTCTAATTATGCCTTATGAGAAAGATTTTTGTCGGAGTTGTAATCGGTTACGTATTTCTTCAATAGGTCATCTTCATTTATGCCTGTTTGGTGAACAGGGGATACCACTGCGTGACTTATTGGCGAGTGAAAAACAACTTGATGATCTGAAATTGCGTATTCAGGATGGATTGCGGCATAAACGGGAAACCCATTTTCTTCATCAAGGTGACAGTGGTATCACCCCAAATCTTTCCGTCATCGGCGGTTAATTTACCGTCTGGATCTTGTTGTTTTTTCAGGAGCTAAGAATGTCTCAATTAACCCACATCAATTCTATCGGTGAAGCGTATATGGTTGATGTTTCTGCTAAAGCTGAAACATCACGCGAGGCAAGGGCAGAAGCGTTTGTTGGAATGAAGCCGGAAACACTGGCAATGATTATTGAAGATCGCCATCACAAAGGTGATGTATTTGCTACCGCGAGGATTGCGGGTATCCAAGCAGCCAAGCGCACATGGGAATTAATTCCGCTGTGTCATCCATTACTGCTAACTAAAGTAGAAGTCCAGTTGGAAGCTCAGACAAAATATAACCGGGTCAGAATTGAATCCTGTTGTCGTCTGACTGGGAAAACCGGTGTTGAAATGGAGGCACTGACAGCGGCGTCAGTCGCGGCTTTGACAATTTACGATATGTGTAAAGCGGTACAGAAAGATATGGTCATTGGGCCAGTTCGTTTGTTGGAGAAGATAGGTGGGAAATTAGGCCATTTTAAGGTGGATAAATGATTAAGGTACTGTTTTTTGCTCAGGTACGTGAGCTGGTAGGTACTGATTCACTGGATCTCGATAATCGTTACACAACCGTTGACGGTTTGAGGACGGCGTTAATATCAAAGGGAGAACGTTGGGCCTTGGCGTTGGAAGATGGAAAATTGTTGTCAGCGGTAAACCAATCTCTTGTTCATGGCGGGCACCCATTACAGGATGGTGATGAAGTGGCCTTTTTCCCGCCAGTGACTGGGGGATAATAAATGGAAAACACCCGCATTTTCGTTGGGCCGGAAAATTTCAATGTAGGGGAAGAATATCAATGGCTTGCTCAATGTGATGAAGATGGTGCTATCGTCACTTTCACCGGCAAAGTCCGTAATCATAATCTGGGTGACCGAGTGAGTGTCCTGAGACTGGAACACTATCCCGGAATGACGGAAAAAGCGTTACAAAATATTGTCACCGAAGCACGGGATCGCTGGCCATTGCAGCGTATCAGTGTTATCCACCGGATTGGGACGCTTTACCCTGGTGATGAAATTGTGTTTGTTGGCGTGACAAGTGCCCATCGTCATATGGCTTTTGCAGCGGCTGAATTTATTATGGATTATTTAAAAACGCAGGCGCCTTTATGGAAAAAAGAGTTTTTGCCTGATGGTGATCGTTGGGTTGAATCCCGTGAGAGTGATCAGGAAGCCGCGAAACGTTGGTGATGAAAGTGTTGGCTAAATTCTGCGAAACGCTTCGAAAACTGATCAGATAGATGAACTGCTATACAAGTAATTATTGAATGGTTAATTGTTTTGATTATATTCTGTGATAATGTATAAAACTTGAGTGGGTTGTTGATATTAAACAGCCTGAATTTCTAAACACTGTCATAGAAGGTAAGCGCCATGGATCGTTATCCACGCTCAAATGGTTCTATAATCCAGCAAGCTGGAACCGGCTTGCAAACTTATATGGCCCAAGTTTATGGTTGGATGACTTGTGGCCTGTTGTTAACGGCGTTTGTGGCTTGGTATGTGTCACAAAATCAGAATGTTGTTGAATATATTTTCTCAAACTCGGTGATTTTCTATGGATTAGTTATTGCTCAATTGGGATTGGTTTTCGTCCTCTCTGGCATGATTAACCGCATGGGAGCTTCGTTAGCTACTGGGTTGTTTATGCTCTATTCAGCGCTGACTGGGCTAACGCTTTCCGGTATTTTTAAAATATATACTGGTGGTTCCATTGCCACTACTTTTGTCGTGACCGCAGGGATGTTTGGTGCGTTGAGTTTTTACGGCTATACCACCAAACGTAGCCTGAGTGGCCTTGGTAGCTTCTTGTTTATGGGGTTGATCGGCATCATTTTGGCTTCTCTGATTAACCTCTGGTTAAAGAGTACAGCGTTGATGTGGGCGGTAACCTACATTGGTGTCGTTATCTTTGCGGGCTTAACCGCTTATGACACTCAGAAGCTGAAAGAGATGGGTGAAGATCTTGATGTGAATGACAAAGAGAATTTGCGTAAATTCTCAATTGTTGGCGCATTAACGCTGTATCTGGACTTCATCAACATGTTCTTGATGCTACTACGTATTTTTGGCGATCGTCGCTAAATTCACTGATTGGTTTCTGAGAAAAGCCCTGCATCGTTAAGTATAGCTAAAATGCAGGGTCATTCTTATTAAGAAATTTTCCGTCTAAATAACCAATAGGCAAGATTACCGGTTGTGGCAGTAATTACCAAAAGAGGCCACAAACTTCTCCAGATAACCGTGAAATCGGCATCTTTGAGATAAATTTGCTTAGTGATGTCGTTAAAGTGCCAGATAGGATTAATCCAGGTGATGTCTTGTAACCATCCGAACATATTTTCAACCGGAGAAATATAACCGGAGATTAAGATAGCGGGCATGATAAAGACAAATACGCCAATAAACGCCTGTTGCTGAGTGTAGCAAAGGGAAGAGATTAGCAGGCCAAATCCCACCAACGATAAACTGTAGATCAGCATAGCGCAGTAAAACAGCGCTAGTGAACCAGAAAAGGGAATTTGATAGCAGAATATGCCAATAGCAAGCACTAAAGTTGCCTGAAAGGTAGCGACAATCACCGCAGGAACTGCTTTGCCAATGAAAATCTGCCAGGTGGTCATGGGTGAAACTAGTAATTGATCCAGTGTTCCTTGTTCCCTTTCGCGCGCAATTGACAGTGCTGTGACCGTCAATATTCCAACCGTAGTAATCAGTGCCACCAAAGAGGGCACGACGAACCATTTATAATCCAAGTTAGGGTTATACCAGTTGCGGATCACCAACTCGCTATTATTGGCTTTCGGCAGGTTACCCATCAGTTCCTGTTGATAGTTAAGGACAATTTCTTGGATATAGCCCGCAGCAATTTGAGCGCTGTTAGAATTGCGTCCATCCAGCAATACTTGGAGGGAAACCGGGTCATGACTGGCAATTTTAGCACTGAAATCTTGTGGGAAACGTACCAGTAATAAGGCCTTTTGGTGATCGATTACCGGTTGTATTTCTTGTGAATGGTTCAGCAATAGCACATCAGGAAATGCTTTTGATTTTGCCAGCCGTTGGGTGAGCTCAATAGAGGCTCTGCCTTTGTCTTCATCAAAAATAGCAATAGTTGCATTAGTCACATCAAGGGTTGCTGATAAAGGAAATAAGATCATCTGGAAGATAACCGGCATAACTAAGATAGCCCGTGTTTGCGGATCTCTGAGTAGAGATTGCAATTCTTTAATAATCAGGGTGTAAAGACGATAAAACATGCTAATTCCTTCTTAATCCAGACGCCGCTGGGTTTTCCATGCTGTCAGGCCAATAAACACAATAGCGGAGGCGATCAGTAATAATAGATTTATCACCAGTACCGTACTGATATTTCCAGCCAGAAAGAGAGTATGCAAGCTACTGACAAAATAACGAGCCGGGATGAAATAGGTCACTACCTGAATAAAGGCAGGCATGCTATTTATTTCAAAGATGAAGCCGGAAAGCATAATCGCAGGCAGAAAAGCGACATTCAGCGCTATCATTGCGGCATTAAATTGGTTGCGTGTCACCGTAGAAATCAAAAGCCCGATACCAAGGGCCGTAGCCAGGTAGAGGCTAGTGATTGCGGACAATATCCATAATGAGCCTCTGTAGGGTACATCCAGCACAAATACTGTCATCAGCATACAGAGCATCATGGAGAATGATCCAAGCACTTGATAAGGCAAGAGTTTGGAAAGCAGTAATTCGGTGCGGGTAATTTGAGTAGAAAGCAGAGCTTCCATCGTACCGCGTTCCCATTCACGGGCAACCACCAATGATGTCAGAATGGCGCCAACCACGGTGATGATAATGGTTATTGCGCCGGGAATGATGAAATGCTGGCTAATTGTTGCCGGATTGAACCAATAACGAACCTGCATATCAATTAACGGATTAACAGCGTTCCCCTGATCTTGTCCTCTTTGTTGTAGCCAAATCTGCCACACTCCTTTAGCATAACTTTGTACAAAACTTGCTGTATTGGGTTCACTGCCGTCAGTAATGACTTGAATTTGGGCTTTACCGTCAGGACGGGCAAATTGCGCATCGAAATTAACAGGAATGACAACCAGTCCACGTATTTCTCCCGATTGCATCATATTAATTAATTGCTGACGATTATCGCTGATTTTGGGTTCAATATAGGGAGAACCGGCAAAAGCCTGTATCAATTCACGAGCATCTTCACTTTGTTGTTCTACCAGAATACCAACACGGACTGTACTGGCGTCGAGATTAATACCGTAACCAAAGATAAACAGCAGAATCAATGGAATGGCAATAGAAATTAATCCGCTGGTGGGATCACGTAAGATCTGTTTTGTTTCTTTTACACAAAGTGCTTTCAATCGCCACCAAGAGAAGCAGACAGCTTGCTGTGGAGTATGTTGCTTTGGGCTACTCATTATTGTAGCTCCTCATCATAATTAACGACCAGATCAATAAATGCCTGTTCCATTGATGGGTCAGGTTTTTCATCAGTAGCAACCAATTGTTTCAAATCATCAGGCGTTCCGGCGGCAATCAATTTACCTCGGAATACCAACCCTATTCGGTCACAATATTCTGCTTCATCCATAAAGTGGGTGGTCACCATAACGGTAACGCCTTTATCTACCATGCCATTAATATGTAGCCAGAATTCCCGTCGTATCTGTGGATCAACTCCCGAAGTTGGCTCGTCCAGGAACAAAATATCTGGTTCATGCATCAGTGCGCAGGAAAGGGCAAGACGCTGTTTATATCCCAGAGGCAATTGGTCGGTGGTTTGATGTAAAACAGATTTGAGATTGAAAGCGTTGATCATGCCATCAATTTTTTCTTTTTGCTTGCGCCCTTGCAGGCCGTAAATGCCGGAAAAGAATTTCAGGTTCTGTTCAACTGTCAGGTTGCCATACAGAGAAAATTTCTGCGCCATATAACCCAAATGTTGGCGGGCTTTCCCGGAGCTGGTTTTCAGATCCATTCCCAATACCAGCGCCTTACCGCCAGTCGGCACCGTGAGCCCGCACATCATTTTAAACGTGGTGGATTTACCGGCACCGTTCGGGCCAAGCAGACCAAAGATTTCTCCACGTTTTACCTGAAAATCAACATGGTCAGTGGCAGCAAAATCGCCAAATTTTTTGGTTAAATCCTGCGCTTCAATGACTGTTTCTGTCGGGTTAGCAGCAATCCGTGGCATGATCTTTGCTAGTTCAGAATGGCGGGTGGAACCGCCACCGAGTAAATCGATAAAAGCATCTTCAAAGCGGGGAGCGGTTTTAACGATTTCAGCATCAGGTTGCTTAAGCTGGCTAAGTAATTCTTGCGGTGAGGCATCAGATTTGAGAATAAGACGAACATATTTCCCCTGAATCACGCCGTCTGTTACTTGTGGCAAGGTAAGAGCGTGTTGCAGCATTTTTCTACGAGAATCTTGTTTGGCACCAAGCAGAAAAGAACGCCCGGACATCTTTTGGGTCAGTTTTTGTGGTTGTCCGCTGTAGAGCAGTTTTCCTTGATTAAGTAACAGGACATCACGACACCGCTCAGCTTCATCCAGATAAGAAGTACTCCAGAGGATTAGCATCCCATCATCTGCCAGTTCGTGAACCATCCGCCAGAGTTCGCGGCGGGCTATCGGGTCAACTCCAACGCCGGGTTCGTCCAGCAGCAGAACTTTGGGTTTGCCAAGCAGAGTACAGGCAAGCCCCAATTTTTGCTTCATGCCGCCTGAAAGTTTGCCCGCCAGTCGCTTGGTAAAACGGGTCAGATCAGTAAACGTAAGTAGTTGTTCATAGGTTTTTTTACGCTCGTCACCCAGCACGCCACGCAGATCTGCATACAGATTCAGGTTTTCTAATACGGTTAAATCTTCATACAGGCCAAATTTCTGTGGCATATAGCCCAGTTCAAAGCGCACTTGTACGCCATCTTTTATCGGATCAAGCCCTATTATTTCAATAGAACCGCTATCGGGTTTCAGTAAACCCGCTAGCATGCGTATCAGTGTAGTTTTTCCTGCTCCATCCGGGCCTACAAGCCCAGTAACTGAGCCACCGTAGATCTCTGCGGTCAGGCTGGATACCGCAGGATTATTCAGGCTGGGAAAAGTTTTTTCGACTTTTTCTAACCTTATCGTATATGCAGAGCTGCTCATGACAGCTCCTTATTTATCTGAATCGGAAAAATGCAGAGTAACTGGCATACCTTGACGCAGGGCATCATCCGGGTCGGTGACAATAATGCGCAACCGATAGACTAGAGTAGTACGTAGATCAGGGGTCTCTACATTCTTTGGTGTAAATTCGGCGGTGGGTGAAACAAAGCCAATTTTGCCGTGATAAGGTTTATCTTTACGGCTGTCGGTATAGAGTAAAATTTCACGTCCGGGCGTTGCCTGTCCGAGATGGCTTTCACCGATATAGGCTCTTACCCAAACTGGGTCAGTCAGAGAAAGTGTAAACACCGTATTGCCGGCTGACAACATAGTGCCTGGTTCAATGGCGCGGGTCAGAATAGTACCGGATGAGGGGGAAGTCAGTTGAGTATCTTGCAAGTCCAATTCAGCCTGAGCAACAGCCGCTTCGGCTTGAGCAAGCTGGCCTTTAGCTTCTGCAATTTCTTCTTTACGATAACCGGTTTCGAACTGGTTCAGTTTATCTTTAGCTGCTTGTAAAGCTGCTAATGCTTGATTGTGATTTGTTTTAGCATCATCTAATTCGTTGGCCGAAATAACTTTACTTTGCCACAAACCTTGTTGGCGTTTGAAGAAACTATTAGCGAAATGCCAGGCAGCCTCGCGTTGTGCAACTTCCGAACGGACTTGGGCAATTTCTTCTGTGCGATAACCCTCTTCCATCATGGCTAAACGTGCTTTAGTGCTATCACGAGTGGCTTTCGCTTTATTGAGGGCGTTAATAAATGGCCCATTGTCCAGTTGGCCGATGACTTGATTGGCTGCAATGGTATCGCCTTCATCAACTTGTAGACTAGCGAGTTTACCACCAACCCGGAAACTAAGATTAACAGTACGTATATCTACATTGCCATAGAGGGTCAGAGTTTTATCACTTTTACCTTGATAATAGTAACTTCCTAAAATAGCACTAAGAATAATCGCAGTCACCAATATTGCCAGAGTGAGTTTTTTGTTGTACATGATATTCCCTGTTATTTTATTTATTCGGATTATGTTTTTTCAGTCCATTCAGTAATAAATCGATATGCTGGATAAGGATCTGATCAATCAATTTATATTCTTCGGGTCCGATATTATTCCAGCCTGTCTGACGTAATAAAGTTTCCCTCGCCATGCGGAAAGTGAGAACTTCTCCCATTAAAGCATGAGTGTGTAACATGGTAGAAAGCTGATGTTCATCGGCGCCGATATAGCTGGCAATCAGTTTATTTAATCTGCTGTGAAGGGGCACGAGTGCTTGCTCATGGATTAGGGTATAAGCATCCGTTGGCGCAAGTTGTTCTCTGGCCATTATCCGGCTGATATTAATACTCTCTTTTTCAATCATCAGGCGGTTAATTCCAAGGAATCCTTCATGAATCATCCTCAATATATTTTCTGGTGAGTACGGTGCTGATGATGAAAAAAAATCATCAATTTTTTTAAAAAGATGAGTGAACTCAGTCTTAATTGTGTCAGTAATATGCTGGGCAACTGCCTGATAAAGCCCCTCTTTAGAGCCAAAATAATAAGCTATGGCGGCAATGTTTTGTTGAGCATGTAATGCAATTTCCCTAGTCGTTGCACCGGTCAGTCCTGATTTACCGAAAATTTCAAGGGCTGCTTCGAGTAGCTGTTGTTTGGCTTGTTCGCCTCTGGTGGTTTGGGTGTTGTTGACTGACATGGACATGAATCCTGTTGCAAATAATCAAAAGACTTAAACAAAATATCAATCATTAGTTAACTCTATACTTATAGTAAATCAATGTAAATTGCATAAAAATGTTATGGATCATGAAAATTACTGGGTAAATAGCTGTCGTTTTAGTTGCATCATCAGAAAGTATATCTGGTATAATAGTTAAAACATGGAGCATTGCAGTTTGTGTTTTTTCCTTTGTGGTATTTACCACGTCTGATTTTCTTCCCATAAAACTGCCCCTGAATAGCGTTCAGGAATGGTGAAGTTTGGAGTTTTTCTTATTTATGAATTTTAAATCACTTGGCTTAAGTGCTGATATTTTGCGTGCCGTTGAAGAACAAGGTTATTCAGCGCCGACGCCAATCCAACAACAGGCAATTCCTGTTGTATTAGCAGGTAAAGATTTATTAGCGAGTGCTCAAACAGGCACGGGTAAAACTGCCGGTTTTACCTTACCCATGCTGCAACGGTTAAATGATTCTCCTATTCAGATGAAAGGGCGCCGGCCAGTCAGAGCATTAATCCTGACTCCAACTCGTGAATTAGCTGCTCAAGTGGGTGAAAATGTACGCGACTACAGCAAATACCTCAGACTGCGCTCTCTGGTTGTTTTTGGCGGTGTCAGTATTAACCCTCAGATGATGAAATTGCGGGGTGGTGTGGATATTTTAGTCGCAACGCCAGGGCGGTTACTGGATCTTGAACATCAAAATGCGGTTGATTTATCACGGGTAGAAATTCTGGTATTGGATGAAGCTGACCGGATGCTGGATATGGGGTTTATTCATGATATTCGCCGGGTGCTGAATAAATTACCACCGAAACGGCAAAATTTACTGTTTTCTGCGACTTTCTCTGACGATATCAAAAAATTAGCCAATAAGTTATTGCGTGATCCTGTTAGTGTTGAAGTTGCACGTCGTAACTCTGCTTCTGAACAGATTGAACAGTTTGTTCACTTTGTCGATAAAAAACGTAAAGGTGAGCTGCTCTCTTTCTTGATCGGTAGCCGTAACTGGCAGCAAGTGCTGGTATTTACCCGAACCAAACATGGCGCAAACCGTTTGGCGGAACAGTTAAATAAAGATGGTGTAACGGCTTCTGCTATTCATGGTAATAAAAGTCAAGGGGCGAGAACCCGTGCACTGGCTGATTTTAAAGATGGCCGGATCAGAGTGCTGGTAGCGACAGATATTGCTGCCCGTGGTTTGGACATTGATCAACTGCCTTATGTGGTGAATTTTGAATTGCCTAATGTCGCTGAAGATTATGTCCACCGTATTGGTCGTACTGGTCGAGCAGATGCAACAGGGCAGGCACTTTCTCTGGTCTGTGTTGATGAGCATAAACTGTTGAAAGATATTGAACGTTTGTTAAAACGGGAGATTCCCCGTATGGCAGTTCCCGGCTATGAGCCAGATCCAACCATCAAGGCTGAACCTATTCAGAATGGCCGTCAGGCACGTGGCGATAATGGGCAGAAAAATAGCCATCGTCGTTCTGGGGTACCTTCACGTCAGCGTAGCCGCAATCATGATGTATCCCATAAATGGCCTAACGCTAGAGGTTAATGAATGCGGGTTTTACTGGCTCCGATGGAGGGTGTGCTGGATTCTTTGGTCAGGGAACTTCTGAGTGAAATCAATGAGTATGATCTGTGCATTACAGAATTCTTACGAGTTGTTGATAGCTTATTGCCAGTAAAATCTTTTTATAGGCTTTGTCCTGAATTACATAACCAAAGCCGGACACCATCCGGCACGTTGGTAAGGGTTCAGCTCTTGGGTCAATATCCGCAGTGGCTGGCAGAGAATGCGGTACGAGCGATTGAATTAGGATCTTACGGTGTTGATTTGAATTGCGGTTGCCCGTCAAAAACAGTCAATGGTAGCGGTGGCGGAGCAACGCTGCTGAAAGATCCTGAACTGATTTATCAGGGAGCGAAAGCGATACGTGAAGCGGTACCTGCTCATTTGCCTGTGACGGTTAAGGTTCGCTTGGGTTGGGATAGCGGTGATCGGCAATTCGAAATTGCTGATGCGGTACAACAGGCGGGCGCGACGGGAATTACGGTTCATGGGCGAACCAAAGAGGATGGTTACCAAGCGGAGCGTATTAACTGGCAAGCAATTGGTGAAATTCGTCAACGTCTTTCTATTCCGGTTATCGCCAATGGTGAGATTTGGGATTGGCAAAGTGCGCAGGATTGCCTGAGTGTGACAGGTTGTGATGCGGTCATGATTGGGCGGGGTGCGCTTCACGTTCCTAATTTGAGCCGAGTGGTGAAATATAACGAACCAAAAATGTGCTGGCAGGACGTTGTTCAACTATTGCAAAAATATATCCGGTTGGAAAAGCAGGGTGATACCGGGCAATATCATGTTGCTCGAATTAAACAGTGGCTTGGTTATTTGCGTAAAGAATATGAAGAAGCGACAATGCTGTTTGAGGCGATAAGAAAGTTAAAGACATCTGCTGATATAGCACATGTGATCTCTTTGGTGTAACAGGTGATTAAGAGCAATTTAAAACCTCCCATCAGGGCTATTATTTTATTTTGCTCTTCTTTGTTATGAAGAATGAACTTGGGCAGTGCTTAGACAAAAGCATGCCCATGAACATGTAAGACCGTTACTCTTTTTGAGAATTATTTTTATTCCACTCGTCGCGAGTTATTTCCCATATTTCCGAGGGCATTCTTCCGCTAACAAAATCTTTACTCTCTAGTCTTATTAATCGCATACCACTTTTAATTGATATTTTCCTTGAAGCGATATTGTTACTGGATTTAGGCGCTCTGAGTAGGTTGCGATTTAGGGTATTAAACCAAAAATCGGTAACTATTTGGACCGCTTCGGTCATAAATCCGTTTCTATGCCATTGTGGATCTAGCCAGAAACCTCTATTATTATTTTCTTGATCATATAGTGATATCATTCCTATTATTATTGATGGCTGATCCTTCTTTCTTATAGTCCAAAACCATGCATTTCCTTTTGCCATTGATGGTAGGGCAATATTATTTATATATTTCATGGCACCATCATCTGGGTAGGGCCACGGGGTGTTTGCTGTAAGATAGCGAACAATTTCCCACTGAGGAAAGATATTTTGAATTTGTATATAATCCTTACTTTCTAAAGGATGTAATATCAATCTTCTGGTTTCTAGTTTTTTGGGTTCCATTTTGGTTTCCTTTGGTAATGCTTTATTTTAAAAAAAGTCAGATGATAATGAATTTTACTACCACTACGTGATATCTTTGTCAAAAGAATTTTAATTGATGTGATAATGGTTATTATGAATGATTTTGGTGGAGGGATGATTCATTAGTAATGTTGAAGATTATGAAGTCATAAAATGGAACCTTTAATCAAGGTTCCATTTGGTTTAAATTAAAGCAAGAGACAATACGATGAAATTAACAGGTATTATCTTCATCTTGAATAATAGATGAGAAAAGCTCTCTAATATTGCGAGATTGACCATCGTTAATCACAACAATATCATAATCAGTTGGTGGATTAATACGATCATTAACGACTGTAAAACTCATGCCGTACTCTTTGGGATAAGCATCAATATGTTGAAGTACGAGTTTTTCAATTAAACCGGTAGAAGGTTTTAAATCAGGTGCAGTAAAAGGTAAATCTGGCGTAAGTTGAGTGTAATTCTTATCCTTCACGACTGAAATAAAACCGTTAACGATTAAAGTTGATATTGGAT
This sequence comes from Photorhabdus sp. RM71S, assembly GCF_042879355.1. Taxonomy (NCBI): domain Bacteria; kingdom Pseudomonadati; phylum Pseudomonadota; class Gammaproteobacteria; order Enterobacterales; family Morganellaceae; genus Photorhabdus; species Photorhabdus sp. RM71S. The sequence continues at coordinate 24,804 of NZ_JBHFKV010000009.1, forward strand.
AGAGAGCCTTAATTTGCTCTAATCCTTTTACACTCCAGGCTAGGGTAACGATATCTTTACGATTGTGGATTCGGAGAAACTTACTTTCATAGCTAGATAGTAATGTTCCATTAAAAATAGATTCACTATAGGATACAAAAACGTCGTTACCGGCAGTTGGGGCAGCAAAGGAGGAAACATGAATACGAATATTGTTATTTCCTTTATCAATATAACGTCTCTTTAAATACAGACCAAGCGTAGAGGCCATCACACCGCCTAAACTGTGCCCTGTAAGAATAATATTATGTATTCCTTCTTCCAGAGCAATTTTATCAATTGCTTCAATCAGTGATTCTCCATAACCAGCAGGGTTATTGCTCTTTATTTGGTTGACAATATAGTCTAAAGTTATATGGGTTCCTTTTGAAATTTTAGCATCTTTGGGGGCTTTTGGATCCCAAATTGACCAGTTTTCAGTTGTGCCTACATTGAAATTCTCATCAAACCAGTTAACAGTGGACCATGAACCACGAATAACGATTCGATAATCATTTGGATTTTTGAGATCTTTTACAATGAATAAAACGTGATCATCTTTTTTATCTGTAACGCTTGTTTTCTTATTAACACTACCGACACGAAAAACAGCAGGTCCCCAAATGATAGAGAATCTATTTGCTGTCGCTTTACTACTTGCTAATGATTTTTGAATATTTTCTGAAACGAGAGCCGGTTCTGGTTGATAGGTTATTATACTCCCCGAGTTAATAATAAAGCCTAACGCGAGATTTATTTTTTGATCTTCAAGAGAAATTGTCATTTTTGTTTCCAATTTTTAATATAATGAATGCTGATCTGATGTGTTAGCTTAAACATCAATGATCAATACCTTGGGTTTTTATTTAAACAACAGAATCAAAGTTAATAATAATCTTTAAATCTGTTAAATGAGAGTATATAATTTTTTGAAGTTATTTTATTTAACAAAATAAATTATCTATTATGAACTTTAAAATAAGCGATAAAAATTACACCATGCTTTTGTAAGGTTATATTAGCTATTGAGAGTGATAATTGTGATATCTATTATCTATGGAAAATAATTTATATTGGTATCTACAAAAATGAGTGATAGTGAATGGCTGTAATTAGTGATAGATAAGAAAAATAATTTATTTACGCTATTTAATTATATACCCAATGGATTTCAAGATGCATCGCGACGGCAAGGGAGCGAATCCCCGGGAGCATAGCGAACTATGCGACCGGGGTGAGAGAGTGCAGCCAACAAAGAGGCAACTTGAAAGATGACGGGTATAATTTATTGCAATGAATGGAACCCTTAATATAAGATTCCATTACTGATGAATCAAAAAATATATTACAATATGGTAAGGTTAGTAATATTGTTCTAATCTTTAATTAGAGAACTGAAACAGTCATGAATATGTTTAGATAAGTTATTGTCAACCACAACAATATCGCAATCAGTCGGTATCGTTGAATTGCCATGAACTTCTTTGTAAGTCATTTGATAATGTTTTGGATATGCCTTGATATGTTGAAATCCTATACTATCAAGTAAGTTTTGATGTTTATTTAACTTCTCTGAAAAAGAGCACTCTGGGGAGAGTTGGGTATAGTTTATATGGTGGGTTTTGTGGATATAAATCTCAACTCCAATTGTTAGTAGTGGATAGAGTTTCTCAATTTTCCTCAAATCATTTTTAGCCCATGCTAATGGAACGATATCATTGATATTATGAATTCTCAGAAAATTACTTTCATAAACGTTAGGGCTTAATGTTCCTTTAAAAACAGAGTCAGAATAGGAGGCGAAAATATCATTGCCGGCAGTTGGGCCTGCGAAGGAGCAAGTGTGAATACGTATATTGTTGTTGTTGATGTAGCGCCTTTTAAGATATAAGCCAATAGTAGAGGCTAGTAAACCACCCAAACTATGCCCCGTGACGGTAATATTCAGTATCTTATCTTTCCTTTCTTCTGTGGTAATTTCATCAAGTTTATCGATGAGTGATACGTTGTTCTCATTAAGAGGTTTACCTTGAATAAGGGATTTTAATGCTAAGTCTGTTCCATGGGAGATCTTAGCATCTTTAAATTCTTGAGGAATATTTGTGTCCCACTTCGACCAGTCTACAGTTTTAGATACATGAAGATCTTCATCAATTTCGTTAATCTTAGACCAGGTTCCCCGAATGATAAGGCGATAGTCACTTGGATTATCGATATTTTTCACAATCATGACAACGTGATCATATTTTTTGTCATGGTGTTTTTCATTAATACGGAACACAGCCGGTCCCCAAATAATAGAGAATTTATCTGCTGTTGCCTTACTGTTTTTAAGTGATTGTTTAATATCACATTCAATGGTTTTTATTTTGTCTGATTTGTCAGATATTTCTCCAGAATTAATAATAAGGCTTAACGCGAGATTTAATTTTTGCTCTTCAAGAGATATAGTCATTTTTTACCCCTCCCATTTTTTCATATGGTAAATGTTGATCTGATGCTTTGGCTCAAACATCAAGGTTTAATTTTTTGAGTCTTCCGTTTAAATAAAAATATAGTTAAGTTTAAAGTTAATAATGAATTTTGAATTTGTCAAATATGTGCAAAGGGTTTTTAATGTTATTTTATTTGACAATACGTAAATTATTTATTATGAAATTAAAGGTAATTGATAAAAATGACATGCTAAATAATTCTATAAAAATATCATTACATCTTTGAAAGGTTATTTATAACGCTGATTATGGAAAGTCATTTATTGCAATGAATGGAACCTTTAATAAAGGCTCCACTTATATTATACATAATAAGATTATGTAATATTGATTTTATCTTTGGTTAGAAATTTGAAGAGATCGACAATACTTTCGGATAGGCTATCATTAACTACAACAATATCGTAATCAGTCGGTATATTTGAATTATCATCAATGGTGATAAAACTCATATCATACTCTTTGGCATAGGCATGAGTATGTTGATTGCCAATATTAACCAGTAAATCATCAAACGACACTATTGGTGATATTGGAATCTGTGAATGAATAGGGAAATCTGGGGAAATTTGAGTGTAATTCTTATTAAAGACAGAGAGGATGAGAGCATTAATTGTTACAGTTAACACTGGATAGATAGCTTTAACTTCCTCCAAATCTTTTATATGCCAGGCTAGGGGAACCACATCCATGCTATTATGAATTCTTAGAAAATTACTTTTATAACCGGCTACTGATATGTCATTGAAAATAGATTCAGAGTAGGATGCGAAAACATCGTTACCAGCAGTTGGTCCTGCAAAAGCACAAACATTAATCCGAATATTATTATTTCCTTTATCAAGATATCGTCTCTTTAGATATAAACCAATGGTAGAAGATAGTACGCCTCCCAAACTGTGTCCTGTAATAGTAATGTTTTGTATTCCTTCTTTTAGGGCTATTTTATCAATCGCATCAGTGAGAGATTCTCCATAACCCGGAGAATTATTGCTTTTCATTTGGTTAATAATATAGCCTAATGCCATGTCGGTTCCATAGGCTATCTTGGCATTTTCAGGTGATCTTGAATCCCATCGTGCCCAGTCTTGAGTTTCACAGACAATAATATCTTCATTAAGCCAGTTAATATCGGACCATGATCCCCGAATAACAACGTGATAGTCATTTGGATCATAGCGATTTTGCACAATGAATAAAACATGATCGTCTTTTTTATCTATAACGCTTTTTTTCCTACCAATGTCATCAACACGAAACACTGCGGGTCCCCAAATGATAGTGAATTTATTTGCTGTAGCTTTACTGCTTTCTAACGATCTTTGGATATTTTCTGAAACAATGCCCGGTTCTGGTTTACTGGTTTTGATTCCTCCAGAGTTTATAATGAAGCTGAGCGCGAGATTTATTTTTTGATCTTCACGAGAAATAGTCATTTTTACTCCCTATTTTTTCATGTAATAAGTGTTAATGCGAGGTATCGGTCTAGATATCAAGATTTAATTCTTTTGCTCTTCCATTTAGACAAAAACAGAATTTAACTTAAAGTTAATAATAACTTTCAAATCTGTCAAATAATTACATCGGTTTTTTGATATTATTTTATTTGACGGAAATATAAATTATTTATTTCGAAATTAAAAGTAAACGATTGAGTTATATATTGAATAATTACATTGTAATATTATTTTTATCTTTTAGGATTATATGTATTACTTAATATTAGTAATATATAAATAGCTTTGAGATTATCTCTGCGAATAATGTTATTGGGAGTAATTATAAATCAATGATATTCTAATGATATATACCCGTCATCTTTCAAGCTGCCTCTTTGTTGGCTGCACTCGCTCACCCCGGTCACATAGTTTGCTATGCTCCCGGGGATTCACTCCCTTGCCGTCGCGATGCATCTTGAAATCCATGGGGTATATTAAAATAATTTTGGTTTAATGGAACCTTTGTAATAAGGCTCCATTAAATTTAGATAAAATATAGATAAAGCATAATAAATTTATGAGACATTAATATTGTCATCAGGCAGAGGTATAAGTAAGAAATAAGCGACGATATCTTGAGATAGATTACTATTAATAACCACAAGATCATCAATAGGTGGTTGAGTACCGTCATTAACTTCCACTAAATTCATGCCATATTGGTTAGCATAGGCTTTAATATGTTGAAAAACAACTTGCTTATTGAGGTCCAGTTCTGCAATAGGTGCTGTAAAAGGTAAATCTGGCGTGAGTTTGGTGTAACCTTTATCTTGTACGAGAAGAACAATCTTTTTAAATCTATTAATTAATTTCTCATCTAATTTAATTAATGGTTCATAGATGGTTGGGATTTTCTCTAATCCATCCAGGTTCCATATTAGGGAAATAACATCTTTACGATTATATATCCTTAAGAAATGGCTTTTATAGCGGGTTGTTGAGGTGCCATTAAAAACAGATTTAATATAAGATGCAAAAATATCATTACCGGTATTTGGATTGGCAAAAGAGCAAACATGAATACGAATATTATTGTTCCCTTTATGAAGGTATAAGCGTTTTAAATACAACCCAAGGGTAGAAGCGAGAATACCACCCAAACTGTGCCCGGTGATGGTAATATTATGTGTACCTTTTTCCGAAGCAATTTTATTAATTGCCTCAATGAGTGATTCTCCATAACCAGGAATATTGTTACTTTTTACTTGATTAACAATATAGTTTAATGCTAAATGGGTTCCATAAGAGATCTTAGCATCTTTAAACTCTTCAGGGATATTTTGATCCCAAAGTGACCAGTTTACCGTTTCATGTACAGCAAAATTTTCAACTTGCCAGTTAACATCAGACCATGATCCTCGGATAACGATGCGATAATCATGGGGAATTTTGCGATTTTTTACAATGAATAAAACGTGATCGTCTTTATTATCTTTAGTGTTTTTTCCATTATCAACACGAAAAACAGCGGGGCCCCAAATAATAGAAAATCTGTTGGCTGTCACTCTGCTCTTTTCCAGTGATGTTTGAATATCTTCTGCAACCATAGTTGGCTCTGGTTTTTCAGTTATTATACTCCCCGCACCACTGATAAAGCTGAGTGCGAGATTTATTCTTTGATCTTTAAGAGAAATAGTCATTTTTACTCTCCATTTTTATAATATAAATTTTGATATTATGCTCTGGTAAAAGTATCAATATCCAACTTTTTTATAACCCATTGCATAGGGATATTTTATTTTTACACCTTTGTGGTAAAACGTGGAACAGGGTAATATTCCAGATAAAAATCAATGGGTTTTAAACCCATCTTGGTGCTGATCTCCTTATGTATTTCCTCTAAAGACAATCCCTATTGGAATAATATCTTAATCTTATTTTTAAATAAAAAACAGAGTTGAATTTTAAGTTGATAATAATAATATTTGAATTTGAAAATATATTTATTTCATTGTTTTATGTAACTATGATTGATAAAAATAATATTGATTGAAGAATGAAAAATTAAATTGACAAATGGAATTGTGAAATATAACGATATGGAAATTATTTGATTGGATGCTATTTAATTACTGAAAAACATATCTATACCCAATGGATTTCAAGATGCATCGCGACGGCAAGGGAGAGAATCCCCGGGAGCATAGCAAACTATGTGACCGGGGTGAGCGAGTGCAGCCAACAAAGAGGCAACTTGAAAGATAATGGGTATATTTGTTTATATTAAATAATTAGAGGGCATAGAGTAAATATGCCCTATGGCATTTAATTATTTTTCAAGTGGCAAAGCATCATCTGCTCCCCATTCAGCCCATGAGCCGTCATATAAATAAACATCTTGCTTGCCGATGATATCTAAACCCAGTACCAAAACGGCCGCGGTCATACCTGATCCACAACTGGCAATAACTGGTTTGTTTAAATCGACATCTTGCTTACGGAAAATATCTGTAATTTCATTTGCGGATTTAAAATGACCACTTTCTACTAACATGGTCCACGGAACGTTTTTACTACCGGGAATATGGCCCATTCTTAATCCGGGACGCGGTTCTGGTGCTTTAGCTTGAAAACGGTCTGTTGCTCTAGCATCGGCAATTTGGGTCTGTTGATCATTGAGAGAATCCAGAATTTGTTCCAGAGATTTCACTTTGTCGGCATTGAAATTGGCACTAAAGATTTGAGGATTGCGTTTCACTTCACCTGATTCTGTTGGCAATCCTGCCTGTTGCCAACCTTGTAAGCCGCCATCAAGAATACGGACGTTATGGCTACCGAATATCTTAAATGTCCACCATGCACGAGGAGCAGAAAACATATTGCCTTGGTCATAAATCACGACTAAATGATTTTTACTGATCCCCATTGCGCCAATAGCCTGACTAAAAGTTTGCGGGTCGGGCAGCATGTGAGGTAATCCACTTTGATGATTGGCAATTTTGTCTAAATCAAAAAATTGGGCGCCGGGAATATGGGTATCCAGCCAAAGTTTATGACAATCAATCTGTTGAGGTGGTGGTGGGGCGGTTGCATCAAGGATGACGAGATTCTTATCATCAAGATGATCTTTTAGCCATTGTGGAGTGACAAAGTATGCGTTATTCATGGGGTCCCTCACTTGATACGAAGATGAATTAGATACAAGGATAAAATAGCCCTATTGGGATAGGCACTACGTGTTACAGCCCGTTATTGTTGTTGTGCCGGCGCTGTGGTGGTTTCTGGTTGTTGGCTGGTTGGTGATTCTATCGGTGTGGTTGAACGGGTATACATATTAAGGCCCGCCAAGAATACGCCGCCAATTGAACCAAATGCAAAGATAGCGATGAAAATGATAAGGAGCTTTTTCATTATTGTTCTCAGGTGTTGTAGAAAATAGGCAGTATATAGCGTTCTGAATAGCTGACAAGGTGCTCACCAATTTAATGATTATTGCCTCGACATGAAGCTGATTTCATTTCTGCTCTGTGGGACAATAGCGCTCCGATTTCATAGCAGTAGAATCCAATGGCACTTTCCAATTCAATAAAAAATCAGATAAGTCAGTGGTATAAGATATTACCTCAACATATTAATGGTTTTATTTCTCGTACTCCGCAGCGGCAGATGATTGCCGAAGTTGCAAAAACGCTTGCGGATCAGGAAGGTCGTCATTTGGTTATTGAGGCACCAACGGGAATCGGTAAAACCCTTTCTTACCTGCTACCTGGGATTGCTATCAGCAGAGCGGAAAGTAAGCCATTGGTCGTGAGTACGGCGAATGTCGCTTTACAAGATCAGATTTACAGTAAAGACCTTCCTCTGTTGCGTAAAATTATTCCCGATCTGAAATTTACCGGTGCTTTTGGTCGTGGTCGTTATGTTTGCCCACGCAATCTTGACGCTATCTGTGCAACCGAGAGTGAGCAGATCGATCTTATGTTTTTGGTTGAGGACAAAACAGAGCTTGCCAGTAGTGAAGAGAGGGAATTGTGTCGTCGGTTGCGTAGTGATTACACAACTTTTGCCTGGGATGGGTTGCGTGATCACCATAAATTGGCTTTGTCCGATGCTTTGTGGGGGAAAGTGAGTACGGATAAAGCAAATTGTTTGGGACGTAACTGTCAGTATTATCATCGTTGCCCATTTTTTATTGCTCGCCGTGAGATAGAAAATGTCGATGTGGTGGTCGCTAACCATGCGTTAGTGATGGCGGCATTGGAGAGTGAATCGGTACTCCCTGATGCTAAAAATTTGTTATTGGTACTCGACGAAGGACACCATATACCGGATGTTGCCAGGGATTCTCTGGAAGTGGAGGGGGAAATCACTCTGTTTCAACTGAATGGTCAATTAGATACTTTTGTTCGTCATGTTGAGCAATATCTGGTGCAGTTCCATCCGGCAAAGCCACCACGCTTAGCTAATGCCAGTCGCCTTAATGAACACAGTGAAAAACTACGAGAATGCTTTAGAGAGCTTGCAATTATCACTCAGGCGTTTTTACCTGATAAGAATGAAATAGATGAGTATCTGTTTGAGATGGGTAAATTACCGGATAACTTGCTACTTTGCTGCCAGCAGCTATTTAAATTGACTGACGGTTTACGGGGTTTGGCAGAAGCGATACTGAATGATTTGACTGAGCGGACGGCTAAACAGGATATTGTCAGATTGCATCGGTCTATTTTGCATACTAGTCGTACGCTTGGATATTTTGAAAATATGACTAAGCTGTGGCGTTTAGCAGCGTTGGAAGAGTCATCCAGTGCGCCGGTATCAAAATGGCTTAGACGCCGTGATGAGAAAAATCAGTCACACCTCTATTTCCATTGTGCCGGTATCAGAGTCAGCGAACAGCTTAATCAACTGCTTTGGCGTAGCATTCCTCATGTGATTGTGACATCGGCAACGCTTCGTTCTCTGAATAGTTTTTCCCGTATTCAGGAGTTGACTGGGTTGACTGAAAATGCAGGCGACCGTTTTGTCACATTGTCATCACCTTTTGATCATATGCGGCAGGGCAAACTGGTTATTCCCAAAATGTCATGGGAGCCGACACTGCACAATGAAACCGCTCATTTGCAAGAGATGGCGTGTTATTTCAGAGCCCAACTGCTGAGGCAGCAACATAAAGGCATGTTGGTTTTGTTCAGCAGTCAGAGGGCGATGGATATCTTTCTCTCTTATGTAACAGATTTACGTCTGATGTTACTTGTGCAAGGGGATCAGCCACGTTATCGGTTAGTGGAAACACATTGTCAGCGTATCAATGAAGGGCAGTGTAGTGTTTTGATTGGATTGCAATCTTTTGCCGAAGGTTTGGATTTAAAGGGGGATTATCTGTCCCAAGTTCACATTCAAAAAATCTCATTTCCGCCAGTGAATAATCCAGTCATTATTACTGAAAGCGAATGGTTGAAATCACTTAAACGTTATCCTTTTGAAGTGCAGAGTTTACCAAGTGCTTCTTTTAGCCTGATTCAGCAAGTAGGAAGACTTATCCGTAGCCATGAATGTTATGGTGATGTGGTGATTTATGACAGGCGCTTACTGAGCAAAAGGTATGGCCCAAGATTGTTGCAGGCGCTGCCCATTTTCCCTATTGAACAGCCGGAGGTTATTTCAGAGACGGAAATTGAGAACATAAAAAAGAGATAACTAGCAAGGAATAGTAAATCTACCCAAAATCGAGGTTTATTTTTACTCTTAGCAAAAAATGTCGGCCTTTTACGCCACCCTCTTTATAGGGGGCGGCTAATTTGGTAAATAAAATCGATAGAAAAGGCGATTTATCCTACTTTTTTCAGAAAACAGGTTTTTAATACTAACCCTCTGATTTTATCTGCGTTACATTCGATTTCATCGTCACGATGGGTAAGACGGATATTTTTAATCAAAGTGCCGCGTTTTAACGTTGCTGATGTGCCTTTTACTTTTAGATCTTTGATGACCTGTACAGAATCGCCATCATTAAGTAGGGTGCCATTACTGTCTTTTACTTCGGTGTCCATTTTATTATTTCCTCAAGTTATTTCTGAAAATAAGTGTGGATTATAGACAATTTGTGCTGATTATTAAAGGATATGGCGAAATTTGTCCGTTCCGGGTATTGGGTGATGAAAGGATAATGCAAACAAGCCCCATTGTTAACAGGGGCCTGTAGGTTTCAGAGCTCTTAATTTGGCGGCTCTTTATATTTTTACTGCTCAACACTTGCTTCAATAAACCATAAGAATTTGTCGAGATCACGAGAGGCGGTAGTTAACATATCTGCGGTGTTTTCATCCTCAATTTCATCCAGTGCTTTGCGGATATCGTTAGCGACAACAGCATAACGGTCGGCCAGCGCTTTTAGATGATCCTGCACGTCATGGATATTTGTTGGGTAGCTTTTCAGTGCTGTGTGTCTATTAACTTCCTGTACGGTGCCGAGAGCTATTCCACCAAGTTGTACGACTCTTTCTGCAAAGATATCCGAATGTTCAATAATCGTGGCACGAAAGATATCCAGCATTTCATGGATGGAAATAAAATTTTTGCCACGCATGTTCCAATGTGCTTGTTTGGTAAGCAGCGAAAGATCAATAAATTGGATCACCATATGGTTCAGAATTTCAATTGTTTCCTGCTTAATGTCATCATCGACATCATTACGAGTATAAAGTAGTGTGGATGTCTCTATTTTGACTAATTTGGCAGTCTCCATAATAATTTTCCCCTGATGTTAATAATGAGTCTTTCATTGATGAGATAAATGTAACTCGATATTAGTCTTAAGTCATATATACCCGTTATCTTTCAAGTTGCCTCTTTGTTGGCTGCACTCGCTCACCCCGGTCACATAGTTTGCTATGCTCCCGGGGATTCACTCCCTTGCCGTCGCGATGCATCTTGAAATCCATTGGGTATAGCTTATTCCTATTAAATCAATAGTTAATTTTTATAAGAAAATATTTACCATGAAATTCTTCAATTAATATTGAAAAGTATAATAATTTATCAGGTAAATCTGTGTGAGTAATTTTTTCATGAATCAGTTTTTTATTTATAAAAAAACCGGAGAATGACTTTATTCCTCCGGCTTCTATTTTATTTAGATTAAATAAAATAATTAATCTATTTCGGTGATTTTAGGTTTTCCTTTTATTGTTGACGTAGAACCGATGGAGGCAAAAATAATACAGAACAGTGCCAGCCATTGCGTTATAGTTAAATGCTCATTCAGAAACGCAATACCAGATAGTGCACCCAATGCGGGTTCAAGGCTCATTAGAGTACCAAATGTTTGTGCAGGTAAACGGGTTAGAGCAATCATTTCCAGTGTATATGGGAATGCGGTAGATAGAATTGCAATTGCCAGTGCCAGAGGGAGAATAGACATATCAAATAATAGCTCTGGCCCTGTTTGTATTAAACCGATAGGGAAAAATATCATAGCAGCGATAAATGAACCAATGGATACAGTTGCTGCTCCATGACCTGCCCCGGCGCGTTGGCCGAAAATAATATACAGCGCCCAACAAACCCCGGCGCTGAGTGCATAAATAACCCCTATAGGATCTAAACTATTAACATTATTATTGCCAATAGGTAGTAGGAAAAATAAGCCAGCGATAACCAACGCCACCCAAAGAAAATCTATTGGTCGACGTGATGAGAACATGGCTACAGCCAGTGGGCCGGTAAATTCAAGGGCCACGGCAATACCTAAAGGAATAGTTGTCAGTGCCATATAGAATGTATAATTCATCGCGCCAAGAGCAATACCATATGTAAGCAGTGGCATGATGGATTTTCGGCTAAAACGCAAGCGCCAGGGTTTAAAAATAATAAACAGAATGATAGTTCCAAGACCTAGGCGCAGTGCGGTAACACCTGGTGCACCGATGACCGGAAACAGCGTTTTGGCAAGAGAAGCACCACCCTGAATTGATGTCATGGCAAGCAGTAACAGTATTACAGGTATTAATGGAAAGGTGCTCTTTTGGAGCTTGGAAGGAGACATCCGGGCAAAACCTCAAATTAAAATCAAGTGATCTGACCGATAATCTTCGCAGTGAAATGCAGATAACTCAATAGGTTTAGAGAATATAATTTTAGCGAAATATTTTTCATTTATTAGACCATATTATATGGTTATAGTGAAATTAAATTTCATTATTGGTATATAATTCTGGTATAAATTTACATTGTATTTTAATATGTTGATAATTTAGGGATGACAAGTGATGAAGGTATTTACTACAATCTGGTTAATGTTTGATTTTATATCATAATAATTAAGTATAAGTTATGATTAATGCTAATATATTGAATATGAAAGAAACCGTCTTTATTTTGTTTTTTTATATCAGTTTTATAAGTGAGTTGTATGATTGTGATACTAACGTATAATCTTGGTTTTCATGTGAAGATAAAGTAACAGGAGCTGAGATAATGAAAAGTATTGCGGTTTATTGTGGTTCAAGTCTGGGTATATCTGAAATCTATAAAGAAAATGTCATTATCTTCGCAAAGGAATTGGTTAAACGTAATCTTACACTGATTTATGGTGGCGCTAGTGTGGGTATTATGGGAACTGTTGCGAATACGGTTTTGGCAGAGGGCGGGAAAGTCATTGGTGTTATTCCAACATTATTGGAAGCACGGGAAATATCACATAAAAATCTGACTGAATTATACGTTGTTGAAACGATGCATCAGCGTAAAAACAAAATGATTGAATTAGCTGATGGTTTTGTTGCTTTACCTGGTGGCTTTGGTACGTTGGAAGAGTTTAGTGAGGTATTTACCTGGAGTCAGATTGGGTTACATACGAAACCTTGCGGTATTCTTAATATTAATAACTTTTATGATCCACTAATTGCCATGATCAATAAAATGGTTGATGAACAATTCTTACATGAAAAATATCGTCATATGGCAATCATTGAACAGGATCCGGCCATCTTACTTGATCGTTTCAATACTTATCGGGCGCCGTCTATAAAAACATATTAAAAGCAGCTCTATAATTAAAATAGTATTATTATGATGAGAGAGTTATACAGGAATGGTAATAATAAGTAAGAATTCATAATTGATTAAGATGGGAAAGAAATTATCTCTTTAAATAAACCATTCCTGTTGTATAGATATTAATTAAAATATCTTCTCACAGGAATGGTTGTTAATAATGCTGATTAAGTATTAGCTTACAATCATATATTCTACTACTGGATTATTACCGCCATCTGCTGTATAGGATAAATGTAAATCATCACCTAAATAATCAGTTGAGATTGAGTAGCTGCTGCTGCCAATCAGAGGATTGCTCCATGTAATATAAACGCTATAGATTTCGCCTTTACTATCTACAAATACATAGGTACAGCGCCCTGCAACACCACCTAACAGGCTGTTTGAATCACTTCTCCAAATCGCTTTTCCAGGCGTGTTATCATTGCTTCTATTAATGACTTGAGGAGGAAGAGTGGTCCACTCACCTTGATCCAGACGAATAGAATCCTGAATAAGTTTAAGTTTATATACTGATTTGTTAGTTACTTTTGCAATAACGCTGATTGGTGCTTTTAAGGAGATTGCTTCGATCTCTGACATAGTATTACCTCTTGTGATTGATTTTAAAAATATAATTAATAAATTCCAAGATTTTAATTCAACCTGTTATGGTTATATAAAATAACTTGGGGCGTAACCAACTTTCTTAGCTATATTTGATAGCTTATTTTTACTTCTTATTAGAATTCCATTTCTTTATGTTTCCTGAAGATCAATTTTTATATCTGAGTATTTTTATTTATCGTTATCACCATTTTATTACCATTTTTGATAATTTTAATCTTTTAAAAGATTAAAATTAAAAGCAAACTATCTATTCATTGGTGTAGATAAAAAGATTTATTTTGTCTCGATGTTTTTTAAGATACCTTTTCTCTCAGATAAAAGTCAATTTTTTTGCTCTTTGTGTTTTATTATAAAATAACAACCGGTTAATTATATTTTCGTACTTAAAAACGCAGATATAAATGATAAAATATGTCTATGTTTTTAATAACTAATATATAAAACAACTATAATGACAAACAAAAATAGATTGCTAGGTCTATGATGAATGAATAATAATTTTATTGTTTTTTGAACATTAATTCATCATTATATTGATGAGATGTTAATATGTTGTAATATTGAATGAGTATAACTTAGCAACAGATTGTATTTATTTTGAATAGCTATAAACGCATTAATTTGATAAGTCTTTCTTATTGCTAAGAAGTTTATTGATTTATTGATTAACAAATATTTGGATAATGGGATGAAATTATATTCACTATAGGGACTATTACATCCTTGATGAAAATATCATAAAAAAATTAAATTGTTATAAATGTAATGTCATTGGTTATTAATATGTTTATTTTCGGTGTGTCATTATTGATTTTTCTTAATTTTCTTCTTCGTGTTTGATTTGAGAGCACATTCCGCATCAAATTAAATCACAGTATCGTTTTGTCATTCAGAGTACCAATAGAAAGCTTGTTGCTATTTTATTAAAAGTAAAAAATCAAAGCAGTCTATTTTTAGATATTAGTCGCCAGATCTTGCAAGCAAGCCTTTAAGCTGGCGGAATGCCCTGGGACTCTAGGGCTTCTCACGAGTCTGGAGTCTGTTTTAGCGAATGAATTTTCGGTACGATATAAATTAATTAGCTCGAATAACGCTCAAAACTCTCCGCGATCTCTTAACACTATTGTGGCATAATGCGCCGCTACCGATTTTTCCGATTTTCCTTTTGTTTCTAAATGTAAGAGCGAATGCAGTGTTAAGTACAAACAACATCACCATGCAATTTGGCAGTAAGCCCCTGTTTGAAAACATTTCTGTCAAGTTTGGCAACGGTAACCGTTATGGTCTGATTGGCGCTAATGGTTCCGGTAAATCTACTTTTATGAAAATTCTGGGAGGTGATCTGACACCCTCTGCCGGCAATGTCAGCACCGATCCCAATGAGCGTATTGGTAAACTGCGTCAGGATCAGTTTGCTTTTGAAGAGTTCACGGTGTTGGATACCGTGATTATGGGGCACACGGAACTGTGGCAGGTAAAGCAGGAGCGTGACCGCATCTATGCAATGGCAGAAATGAGTGAAGAGGATGGCTATCGCGTTGCGGATCTGGAAGTCGCTTATGGCGAGATGGATGGTTATAGTGCCGAAGCGCGAGCTGGAGAGTTGTTGCTAGGCGTGGGTATTCCAGTAGAACAGCATTACGGTTTGATGAGCGAAGTGGCGCCCGGCTGGAAATTGCGTGTATTGCTGGCTCAAGCGCTGTTTTCTAATCCTGATGTTCTGTTATTGGATGAACCAACGAACAACCTGGATATCGATACGATTCGTTGGTTAGAGCAAATACTGAATGAACGAAATAGCACCATGATCATTATTTCCCATGATCGTCACTTCCTGAATACAGTTTGTACTCATATGGCTGATCTCGATTACGGTGAGTTGCGTCTGTTCCCCGGTAATTATGATGAATATATGGTTGCCGCCACTCAGGCCCGTGAACGTCTGCTAGCTGATAATGCGAAGAAAAAAGCACAGATTGCGGAGTTACAATCTTTTGTCAGCCGTTTTAGCGCTAATGCTTCTAAATCAAAACAGGCGACTTCCCGTGCTCGTCAGATTGATAAAATCCAGTTGGAAGAAGTTAAAGCATCCAGCCGTCAGAATCCTTATATTCGTTTTGAGCAGGATAAGAAATTATTCCGTAATGCCCTGGAAATAGAAGGTTTAACTAAAGGTTATGACAATGGCCCTCTGTTTAAAAATCTTAATCTCTTGCTGGAAGTTGGTGAGAAACTCGCTGTTATTGGTGCTAACGGTATTGGTAAAACAACTTTCTTGAAAACGCTCGTTAGTGAAACAGAGCCAAATAGCGGCACAGTTAAATGGTCTGAAAATAGCAGCATTGGTTACTATGCTCAGGATCATGCCCATGATTTTGACTGCGATCTGACGGTTTTTGACTGGATGAGTCAATGGAAGAGAGAAGGGGATGATGAACAAGCCGTTCGTAGCGTATTAGGACGTTTGTTGTTCAGCCAGGATGACATTAAGAAAAAAGTCAAAGTATTATCGGGTGGTGAAAAAGGGCGGATGCTATTTGGCAAATTAATGATGCAACAGCCAAATATTCTGATAATGGATGAACCAACAAACCACTTGGATATGGAATCCATTGAATCCCTGAACCTTGCGCTTGAATTGTATAAAGGTACTTTGATATTTGTTTCTCATGATCGGGAATTTGTGAGTTCCTTGGCAAGTCGAGTTATGGAAATTAAATCTGATAAGGTCATTGATTTCAAAGGTACTTATGATGAGTATCTGAGAAGTCAGGGAATTATTGAGTAATAATTTTATGAGATAAATCGCCCCGGTGGAGATAACCGGGGCGTGTTATTTCTGTTGTGTGTTATTTATAGCAGTGTGTTATTTCTATCGGTGGATAGAATTAACTGCTGCACACTTCGCAATTGGGATCTTTAAGTAACTTAATATCACGAAATTGCATCGTCATTGCATCAAACAATAAAACCTTTCCGCTGTTGACTTTGCCATATCCAGTAAGGAGTTTGATGGTTTCCATTGCTTGCAATGTACCGATGGTGCCGACTAATGGCGCCATAACTCCCGTTTCTACACATGTTAGATTGTTTTCGCCAAACAGTCTGCTCAGGCAACGGTAGCAGGGAGCATCTGATTGATAAGTAAATGTAGTGAGTTGTCCTTCCATGCGAATAGCTGCGCCGGAAACCAGAGGCGTTTTCTTTGCCAGACACGAGAGGTTCAGTTGTTCGCGGATTGCCACATTATCAGTACAATCCAAGACAACATCATTCTGGCTGATGAGTTCATCTAGCGCCTGATCTTCCAGTAATCCATTAACTGTTTTAATGGTGACATGTGGGTTTATTGCTCGGAGTGTCAATTGGGCTGAATGTACCTTAGCCATGCCGATACGTTCGTCCCGATGCAGGATCTGCCGTTGTAGGTTCGAGAGAGAAACGGTATCAAAATCCAGTAGTGTTATTGTTCCCACACCTGCTGCGGTCAAATACTGGGATGCTGCGCAACCTAAACCACCGGCACCGACTATCAGGATCGCCGAAGATTTCAATTTTTCCTGACCGTCAAAATCAAACCCGCGTAGAACAATCTGACGGTTATAGCGTAGGGTTTCTGTGTCTGTGAGTTCAATGGTCATTATTCATTTTTCAGTAAGTGATTGAACAATTCGATTTCAACATTTTCACCAACTTCTACCCGCCCACGTTCACGTTCCAGAACAATGAAGCAGTTCCCCTGAGTGAATGAACTAAATATATGAGAACCTTGATGCCCTGTCGTACAGACTTCTAATTGACCTTGTTCATTCACCGAAGCAATACCTCGTTGGAAATCCATTCTTCCCGGTGTCTTTTTCAATGGTGTGGTGACCTTGGCGCACATACGCATAGGGGGTTGCCATGCCGTAAAACCGGATAGATGCGCGATTAAAGGTTGAACTAATTGATAGAAAGTGAGAACGGCTGAAACTGGATTACCGGGCAAACCACAGAACCAGGCGTTTTTTAGTTTGCCAAAAGTGAAAGGTTTACCCGGTTTAATTGCCAGTTTCCAGAAACAGATTTCGCCTAATTCATCCAGTATCTGTTTGGTGTAGTCTGCTTCACCCACAGAAACACCACCACTGCTGATAACTAAATCAGCTTGTTGATCTGCTTGAGCGAAAACATGGCGTAAAGCCTGGGGATTGTCTGCAATAACCCCTAAATCAATAACGTCGCAATCCAGTTTCTCCAGCATCAGTCGAACGGCAAAACGGTTGGTATCATAAATTTGCCCTTCCTTAAGTGGGTGACCGATAGCTTGTAGCTCATCACCTGTCGAAAAAATGGCGACTTTCAATTTGCGAACCACTTCAACTTCGGTGATGCCTAAAGAGGCAATCAGGGGTAGCTGAGCGGTGGATAATTTACTACCTGCCGGTAGTACCACCGCGCCTTTAGTCATATCTTCGCCCGCCAGACGGATATTCTGACCTTGTTTGGCTGGCTGAGTGAAAACGATGCCGTCATCAGTAATTTCCGCGTGTTCCTGCATAATGACCGTATCAGCACCTGTGGGAATTGGTGCGCCAGTCATAATGCGGATACAGGTTGCAACCGGCCATTCTCCTTGAAAAGGTGCGCCTGCAAGTGCTTTTCCTGCCAGAGGCAGTGGTTTACAGCTATTTAAATCCGTATAGCGCACGGCATAACCATCCATTGCTGAGTTAGCAAAGGGAGGCACATTGATAGGAGAAATAATATTTGTTGCAGTGATGCGTCCTGATGTTTGCGGGAGGTTGACGGTTTCTGTATCAGTCAGTGGTGTAACTTGTGTCAGAAATTTTTCCAACGCCTGCTGCAAAGAGATCAATCCAGAGGTGTGACAGTGATCCATAATGATGCTCCCAGATAAGGTTTTTCATTAATGGCATTATGACAGAGATCATCCTATGTGTGAGTGATATTTGGCTTTGATGAGTATCCTATGTTTCATAAATGCGGCGATATTGGTATCGGTGGTCCAAAGCGCCGCAACATGTGATAAATATGCAGAACATGACGATTAACCTGGCATCAGGGAGTTTGCTGTTGTCATAGCCAGGTTAGAAAGCAAGTAAGCGCTTATAAGGTTTGACCACTGTCAACGGTTATGATTTGTCCTGTCATCGATTCTGCTTTTAACAGCATCAAGGTTATTTCTGCAACATCTTCTGGCGTTGAAATTCTTTCTAAGGGCAAATAAGTGCAAAGCGTATGCATTTTCTCTTCTCTCCCTTTCCACCATCTTGTTTCAACGGCGCCTGGCGCTACGCAGTTAACCCTGACCGATGGAGCCAGTACCCGAGCTAAGGATCTTGTCAGTCCGTGAACCGCTGATTTGGAAGCGGCATAGGGGATACAAGAACCTAGGCCTGTTTCGCCGGCGATACTACCGACATTCACGATAGCACTCCCCGTTCTTGCTTTAAGATAAGGTGCAGCATACCGGCAACAATGAAATGTGCCTTTCACATTAACATCAATAATGGTATCCCAAATATCGCTAGATATGGCATCAAGATCTTCAAATTGAAGTTGTCTGGTTGTCGCCGCGTTATTTACCAGATAGTCGATCCCGCTAAACTTTTCCACGACGGTGTTTATCATTGCCTGCACAGCTGATTCGTCGGCAACATTCGCTTTTACCGCGATAGCTTGCCCCCCATCCTTGATAATGGTTTCTGTTGTTTCCAGCGCTTCAAGTTCACTTTGTGAATAGATCACTGCGACCATAGCACCTTGTTTCGCCAGCATAATACTGATAGCCCGTCCTATACCGGTTCCACCACCGGTTACAATGGCTGTCTTACCTTGAAATGCTTTATACATAACAATGCTCCTTAATTAATATTTGTACATGACATGATGAATCATATCTCTTATAGACAGGTTTGTTAGTACCATTTTGGCGTTATTGTGCGGAAGCCTGGATAATTCAGCTAATGTTGTGCCGTAAAATTCGATTTAGTCTTAGTTAAGGTGCATAAATTAGAACAGTGCGCGAAGGGTCATATATTCTGACATTCCAGATACTGTAATTAATTGCTTACTGATTTTTTATTTATGGGCAGAAATAATTTACGTTTTTCTGGGAATTTTGTTAATTAAAAGTGTGTATTGTATTTGATTTCTGTTTTGGATTGTGAGAAATAAATTAAAAAAAATAATATCTTATGGCTATGAACAATTCAATGTCTTCTCAACAAAGTCACCACTACCTAGCTTTTCATATCGCAATGAGTGGATTTTTGGCGCTGGTCGTCGCTATGGGAATTGGGCGTACTGCTTTCACTCCTCAAGTACCTTTAATGATCGCAGAATTCCAGTTTAGTCTGACTGGGGCCGGTATTGTTGCGGCTTTTAACTATTTGGGATATCTGGCCGGCTCCTATGATGCAATGCGGGCGCGCCGTTTGATTGAATATCGGCTTTGGGCCGGATTATGGGGAGCAGTGATTATCACATTGCTCTCTGCACTATTGTATGGGGCGATATTGCACAGTATCGCCCGTTTTTTTATTGGTTGGGCGAGTGGTTGGACATTGGTGTTAGTAACATCATGGGCCAATGAACAGTTGGCTAAATTGAATCGTCCTGCGTTGAGTGCTGCCATATTTGCGGGGCCGGGAGTCGGGATATTCGTTACTGGTATCCTTGCTATCGGTATTCAAGCATGGCAAGTGAGTGCTTCCGAAGCATGGATGTTGTATGGCATTTTGGCGCTGATTTGCAGTATCTATATTAGTCGGCATTTGCCCCGTAGTGGTGAGTTACACCGTTCACAGGCTGAGGTGAAGAAACTGACTTTGACACCTGCAATTAAGCGGCTGGTATGGGGCTACAGCTTAGCGGGCTTTGGTTATATTTTACCTGCGACTTTTCTTTCACAAATGGCAAGTGATCGTTTCCCTGGCAGCTTGTTTGCACAGTTTGTCTGGCCAATATTTGGTGGTGCCGCAGTTATCGGCATCGGTTTTGCTATTCTGACCCGTCATATGCTGACAACGCAAATCCGGCTTGCGATCACTTTATGGATTCAGGCTGTGGGCATTCTTATCGCTGAGATCATTCCGGGAATAGGTGGTCTGGCATTAAGCTCTTTGTTGGTTGGTGGTGGTTTTATGTGTGTGGTGCAAATGGGGTTTCAGTATGGGCGTGAATTAGCACCAGAACATAGCCGTTATATGGCTGGGTTATTAACCACCGGATATGCTGTCGGGCAGCTTATTGGGCCGATGTTGTCAGCGGTTTCTACCGCAATAACCGGGAGATTGGAGCCAGCATTATATGTTGCATTGATTACCTTGGTCATTGCCGGGTTATTGGTTTGTAACAGGAATGAACCGACCAGTGAAGTGCGTGTGTAAAAAATTCATATAATTATGAAAAGCAATCACTGGATAATCACCACGTGCTCATTTACAGTGTGTGCAATAGTTATCTGTTAGTTGTGATTGTTTCAGTGATGGTATACCCAATGTATTTTAAGATGCATCGCGACGGCAAGGGAGCGAATTCCCGGGAGCATAGCGAACTATGTGACCGGGGTGAGTGCAGCCAACAAAGAGGCAACTTGAAAGATAGCGGGTATATTTATGACTTAAACATCCATTTTACTACCCGCCAGATGATGGAAAGTAATGTCTTTGGAGAAAATAATGTCATCCTTAAGTAAAGAAGCTGAGCTTGTGCATTCGGCGCTGGAAGCTCGTGGTCTTGAAACGCCCTTGCGTGGTCAGGCATTGGCGCCGGAAGTGCGCAAAGCGCGGATTGAGGAGCATATGACGGAAGTTATGAAACTGTTGAATCTTGATTTGCGTGATGACAGTTTGGCAGAAACCCCAGGTCGTATTGCGAAAATGTATGTCGATGAGATTTTTTCAGGATTGGACTACAGCAATTTCCCGAAAATCACATTGATAGAGAATAAAATGAAAGTGGACGAAATGGTGACCGTTCGTGATATCACACTCACCAGCACCTGCGAACACCATTTTGTGACCATTGATGGCAAGGCGACGGTTGCCTATATTCCAAAAGATAAAGTGATTGGGTTGTCTAAAATTAACCGTATTGTGCAATTTTTTTCTCAACGTCCACAGGTTCAGGAGCGCCTGACCCAGCAGATCTTGATTGCATTACAGACACTCCTTGGCACCAATAATGTTGCCGTATCGATTGATGCGGTTCATTACTGTGTGAAAGCGCGGGGCATCCGTGATGCAACCAGTACCACGACAACAACCTCCTTGGGGGGATTATTTAAATCTAGTCAAAATACCCGTCAAGAGTTTTTACGCACAACTCGCCATGTGTAATTTTCACACTGGGATATAAGAATGGCCTGCCAGAGAATTGACTCACTGGATAGTATTCGTGGCTTGGCAATACTGGGGATATTGCTACTCAATATCTCCGGTTTTGCTTTGCCATCCGCTGCTTATTTGAATCCGGCATATAATGGTTCAGCTTCTTTAACTGATTTGATTGTCTGGTCTGTACTTAGCGTCTTTGTTCAGGGAAAGTTCCTGTGTATTTTGGCCTTCTTATTTGGTGCGGCATTGGAGCTACTATTACCAAGGGGCAAAATCTGGAATTATCCACGATTAACCATACTTGCTCTAATTGGAATGGGACATGGCATCCTACTCTGGGATGGCGATATTTTGCTCTCTTATAGTTTGGCAGGTTTTTTCAGCTTTCAATTGATTAGCCAAAATAGCGCCAGTAACCGGTTATTTATGAAAGGCGCTATTTTTTATCTGATCGGATTAGTGCTATTGTTTATTCTCGGCTTTTTTTCCAGCGGCGAATCTAATAATGTTTCTTGGCAATCGACGGAATTCCAGATGTTATACGAAACATATTGGAAAACGTCTGGTGGATGGCTGGCAGCAAAAGAGCGTTTCAATCAGATCATGTTGATGATGGTCATGCTGTTTGTTCAGTATGGTTGGCAGCTTATCGGTATTATGTCATGTGGTGCTGGATTAATGCGTAATGGTTGGCTAAAAGGGGAATTTTCAGTGAGCCATTATCGAAATGTGGCGCTAGTGCTGATACCGCTCAGTGTTGCTGTTCAGATATTCTCTGTGGTGCTCCAATATACCCATAATTGGGATTACTTTTGGTCAGGCATTGTCGGTTATATCCTTGCTGAGTTGGTAACGCCATTTCAGGCACTGGGGTATATGGCTTTAATATATGGTTTCTGGCCGATCATTTCATGCTGGAGAATTAATTACTGGCTCAATCAGGTTGGGCGAATGGCGATGAGTAATTACTTGCTACAAACCTTAATCTGCACCTTGCTGTTTTATAACCTTGGTTTTTTTGGTCAATTTAGCCGTTTGGAATTGCTTGCATTTATTCTTCCCATTTGGGCAGTGAATATTCTTTTTTCATGCTGGTGGTTACGTCGTTACCCGCAAGGTCCAGTAGAACAGCGGTGGCGTGAGATTACGGCGGTGTTGGCTCGGTCGGCTTAAACTGGGTTTTATCCATTGACCGTAATTCTTCAGGAGTTACGGCAGGGTAATCAGTCATACCTTTTGGTACCTTATACGGAGCAGGAATAGGGATCAACGGACCCAAGAAACGAGGTTCACGTTTCAGAATATAAAGATCAGTCAGGGCACCAAGGCGGGCAATGATTTCACGTAATCGAACGGTAATCATATTCTTGGGTGTGGAAACTGCATAACACTGAGCATCAATTCCCATATGCATAGCGATAAACAGGGCTCGTTCGCAATGAAATCGCTGGGTAATAATCGTGAAATCATTAGTGTTAAAAACTTTCCGGGTTCTGACTATTGAGTCAAGTGTTCTGAAACCAGCAAAATCCAGTACGATATTTGCAGCAGGAATACCCGCTTTTACCAAATCTCTGCGCATGGTTACCGGTTCGTTATAACTTTGCTGAGCATTGTCGCCACTCAGTAACAAATATTTGATTTTGTCGCTGTTATAAGCATTAATCGCTCCCTGAATACGGTACATATAGTACTGATTTGGCGCGCCAGAGAGGTAATATTTAGCAGTACCAAGTACTATACCCACTTCACGTTCAGGAAGTTGTTTGAGATCATCAAAGACATAGGGGGCTGTTTTCCAACTAATCCAGCGGTCAAGTGCAATAGCTGTCAGTATCAGCATCCCTATGATGAATAACAGACTAGTTATCAGGCGCTTCCACATGCTTTTGCCTTATACACATTAATGACTGAATTTGTTAAAGGCTACTTTACCTGAAATTTCGAAGCAAGTTTTCTCTGTAAGAAAAAAGCTTGATAGTAAAAGAGAACTAACAAGCTTTTTACGTATTTTTAATGATAAAAATCAGAATGAAGTACGTTTGTACACGCGGTATTCAGGTTTCCAGAAGTTGCGTTCAATCGCTTCATCCAGTGCTCCATCTGAGGTCACAGTGGCAACGCCCTGTATTTGTGCTTCTTTGGCGACTTGTTTGGCAATTTTGCGTGACACTTCCTGAATATCATCGATAAGTGGCAGTAACGGACCTTGACCCTCTTGGGCTAAGGGTGAGCAATCCGCCAATGTTCGGCTTGCTGCCATCAACATACCGTCAGTAACCAGTTTGGCCCCCGATGCAATGACACCCAAGCCAATGCCGGGGAAGATATAGGCATTGTTACATTGCGCTATTGGATACTCCTGATCTTTATATTTTACCGGATTAAATGGACTACCTGTTGCAACCAAGGCGGCACCATCCGTCCAGTTGATGATATCTTCGGGACGGGCTTCAACACGGGAAGTTGGATTCGATAATGGCATGACGATTGGACGTTCACAATGTTTATGCATCTCACGGATGATCTCTTCTGTAAACAACCCTGCCTGACCTGAAACACCAATCAATACTGTCGGTTTAGCATTACGGACAACATCGAGCAGCGAGATTGAATCGCTGTTTACATCCCATTTAGCCAATGAGTCGCTTTTCTGCACCAGCTTGTTCTGGAAATCCAATAGATTTGGCAGCTTGTCTGTCAATAAACCGAAACGGTCAACCATGAAAATACGGGCACGAGCCTGTTCTTCGCTTAAACCTTCTGATTTCATTTGGGAGACGATCTGTTCTGCAATGCCGCAACCAGCGGAACCTGCGCCGAGGAAGGTGACCGTTTGATCTTTCAATTGACGGCCCGCCGCGCGACTGGCGGCAATTAAGCTACCTAACGTAACGGCGGCAGTTCCCTGAATATCATCATTAAAGCAACAAATCTCGTGGCGATAGCGATTAAGAAGAGGCATGGCATTTTTTTGTGCGAAATCTTCAAATTGCAGCAACACATTTGGCCAGCGGCGTTTAACAGCCTGAATAAATTCGTCTATGAATTCATCATACTCTTCACCCGTGATACGCGGGTGACGCCAGCCCATATATAAGGGGTCATTCAGGCGTTGCGGGTTGTTGGTGCCTACATCCAGGACGACTGGCAGTGTATAAGCCGGGCTGATACCACCGCAGGAGGTATACAAGGAGAGCTTACCGATAGGAATACCCATTCCGCCAATGCCTTGGTCGCCCAAACCGAGGATACGTTCACCATCGGTAACAACGATGACTTTTACATTTTGTTTGGTTGCATTTTGCAGCATGTCATCAATATGTGCTTTGTTTGGATATGAGATGAACAGGCCACGGGCACGGCGGTAAATATCGGAAAAGTGCTCACAAGCTTCACCGACGGTTGGGGTATAGATGATCGGCATCATTTCGTTCAAATGCGCATCCAGCAGACGGTAGAACAGGGTTTCGTTAGTGTCCTGAATATTTCGCAGGTAAATGTGCTTATCTGCATCATTTTTGAAATCAAGATACTGCCGATAGGCACGTTCAGCTTGTTCTTCGATGGTTTCGACCGCTTCCGGTAATAAACCGTAAAGATTAAAGTTGCTGCGTTCTTCCTTAGTAAAAGCGCTGCCTTTATTCAGCAGGGGGAATTCCAACAGAATTGGGCCAGCATAGGGAATGTATAGTGGACGTTTACTTTCGTGTTCCAGTTCCATGAATCTTACTCTTTGAACTAAATGGATAAAAGGTCGCTACAGATCCTAAGAGATAGGAAAAATATGTACAGTAAATGTTACTTAATTAGAGGTATTATGAGTAAAAATGAGAGATAACATCCAGAGTTAGCTAATAAAATGTTACGGTAATTATTTTTTACAGCGGAAAACCCTCTATCTGCATAAAGGGAAAAATGAATTTTCCACTGAACTTAGAAAGTGTAGTAATCAAATTTGCTGCAACCGAGCGCAGCAAGTATAGATTGAGTCGCACTCCGTTGGGATAAATCACTGTGTTTTCCCTCAACTAACACCGCTCTTTCGATAGCCAGGCAATCACCACCAGAAATGTTCATCAGAATCAGCGCTGCTTGTAATGGGGGCAAGCTTGGGTTAAATGCGGCATTTTCTGCATAACGCCCAGGATAAATTCTTCCATCTTTTCCCAGAAGTGCGGTACCACTGTAGGAATTACTGTATGGGGCATAGCTCTGGTTTGCTGCATCTAATGCCGTTAGTACTAATTTATCCGTCGTTTCTAGTTTATAGCCATGGTTGACCGGATCCATCAACAAAGTTGTGATGCCCAGATCATTTGGACCAAAAGAATCTGGCAGATAGTGATCTAATGTTGAAGGTGCCTGCTTTGGCAGATGAATCTCTAATTGAGTGCCACTATTAAGTTCATTCATAAATTGACGGCAGTGGCCGCACGGAGAGTAATTCACAGTAACAGATGCCAGTCTTTTCTCGCCCAATAACCAGGCGTGGGTAATCGCACATTGTTCAGCATGAATCGTTTGCTGTAGTGGTACACCAGCAAATTCCATATTAGCGCCAAAATAGAGGTTTCCGCTTTCACCGCGGGCAATTGCACCAACATTAAAATGTGATATTGGTGTCAGGGAACATGCCGCTGCGAGTGGCAACAGGGCGACAGCCAAGGTGTTATCGTCAAAACCGCAGGCTTTCTTAATAGATTTAGCCTGTTCAGCAGTGAGCATGGCAGGAAAGTCATCGTTTCCTGCGTAAGGTAAAAGTGCATCCTGTAGTTTAGATGGCAGCTGTACCCATATAGGGTGAAAACGAGCTTGCATAGCGTGATCTCCGAATTAACTTAAGATCATTCTAAGTTGTCTGATGAGATTTGTAATGTGATAAATATCATATAGATGATGAGAATTATGTAATTGAAGTTGGTAATCGAGCGATTATTATCAAATTTCCTAACAGATATACTAGCTAAATAGGTATAGCAGCACCGGGAATACAAAAGGGGCTGTTAGTGAAGTAATGATACCGCAGGTCATCAATGCCAATGAGCTGTATGCGCCTTCAACGAAATTGACCTCTGCACAGCGGGCGGTACCCAAAGCATGTGATGCCGTTCCCATTGCTAAGCCGCGGGATGCTTTGGTTTTTACCTGTAAAAGATCAAACAGGTTATGACCAAATATTGCGCCGAGAATGCCGACAAAAATGACACAAGCAGCACTGATTGCAGGAATACCGCCAATGGCGTCTGCTACTGCCATTGCTATTGGTGTTGTGACAGATTTAGGCAGTATCGAAGCGGCCATTTCAGGCGTGGCGCCCATCCACAAGGCAATAGCAGCGCCTGTCACCATAGCGACAATACTACCGATAAAACAGATGCTAATAATGGACTTCCATTGGGCTCGGATCTGGTGTATCTGCTCATATAGAGGAAATGCCAGAGCAACTACGGCGGGCTGGAGTAGATCATTTAGAATTTGGCTGCCGGCAAAATAGTGTTCATAAGGCGTGTGGGTTATTAACAATATTGGAATAAGGACGGCGATAGAAACCAATAAGGGGTTCAGAATGGGAATTTTGCATCGTAGTGAAAGTTTTCTTGCGGTGTAGAATACAATCAATGTTAATGGCAGTGACCACCAAATGTGACTTAACATTTTTATTTCTCTTGTTTCTGTTGTTTACTCTTAATTTCTGATGCGGAGTCTATAATTGGACGTTCATGATGAACATAGTGGGAACTGTAAGCAACGATAATCATAACAATTGCAGTACTGATCAGGCATGAAAAAACAATCGGAATTATCTGTTGGCTGAGTTGATCGTAATAATTCATTACGCCTACGCCAATAGGCAGAAACAGCAAGGTCATATTTTTTAGTAACAGGCTACAGCCTGGTTTTGCCCAATGAGCCGGAATCAGCTGGAAAGCTAATAAAACGAACAAGATCAACATACCGATAATACTGCCGGGAATAATGATGGGTAGTAGGGAAGAAATGGCATTACCTGTCAGCAAACATAAATAAATCAGAACAAATGCTCGCAGGTACTGCCAACCAACAATCAGTACTTCACGAAACGACATAACAAAATTCCTAATTCCGGTGAGGTATTCATCATACAATTAACCTTGGGAAGGTGCCATAGCTCACATTTAAAAAAACGGGGACCATTGCTGATCCCCGTGAGTAAAAATATCAGTGAAATAAATTAACGGTTATTTCACTTGCATACCGGGTTGGGCGCCGCTGTCTGGGCTGAGCAAGAAGATATCTTTTCCACCAGGTCCGGCCGCCATAACCATCCCTTCTGAAATACCAAAGCGCATTTTGCGTGGTGCCAGATTGGCTACCATAATGGTTAAACGGCCTTCCAGCGCTTTTGGATCAGGATAACTGGAGCGGATACCAGAAAACACCTGACGGGTTTCACCGCCCAGATCCAGCATCAGTTTCAGCAACTTATCTGAGCCTTCGACAAAATCAGCCTGTTTAATAAGGGCGACGCGCATATCAACTTTGGCAAAATCATCAAAGGTGATCGTGTCCTGAATCGGATTTTCTGCCAGTGGACCGCTGACTTTTTGTGGTGTGTTGATGCTCTCTTTCGATGCCGCAACCATAGCGTCCACTTTATCTATATCAATGCGATTGAACAGGGCCTTAAAGGCAGAAACTTGATGATCCAGCAGCGGCTGTTCAATACCATGCCAGGTGAGTTCTGTATTTAAGAAAGCTTCTGCGCGTTCTGCCAGACTTGGTAAAACGGGTTTCAGGAAAGTCATCAAAACGCGGAACAGGTTGATGCCCATTGAACAGATAGCTTGAAGATCGGCATCACGGCCTGCTTCTTTTGCCACCACCCACGGCGCTTGCTCATCCACATAACGGTTTGCCAAATCAGCCAGTGCCATGATTTCACGGATTGCTTTGCTGAATTCGCGGTTATTAAACTCTTCTGCAATCATCTTTGCCCCATCAATAAACTGTTGGTAAAGCACCGGATCAGCCAGTTTATCCGCCAGCTTGCCGTTAAAGCGTTTATTAATGAAGCCTGCATTACGGGAGGCCAGGTTAACAACTTTATTAACGATATCGCTGTTAACACGCTGAACAAAATCTTCCAGATTCAGATCGATATCATCAATGCGAGCAGAGAGTTTGGCTGCATAGTAATAACGCAAACAGTCTGCATCTAGATGATCCAAATAAATGCTGGCTTTAATAAAAGTACCACGGGATTTGGACATCTTCGCACCGTTGACGGTGACATAGCCGTGAACAAACACGTTGGTTGGCTTACGGTAACCGCTGCCTTCCAGCATGGCAGGCCAGAACAGGCTGTGGAAATAAACAATGTCTTTACCGATAAAATGATAAAGATCAGCGGTGGAATCTTTTGCCCAGAACTCATCAAAGCTTAGATTTCCGCGTTTATCACACAGGTTTTGGAAAGAACCCATATAGCCAATGGGAGCATCCAGCCAGACATAAAAATATTTGCCCGGCGCATCAGGAATTTCAAAACCGAAATAGGGGGCATCACGGGTGATATCCCACTGTTGTAAACCGGATTCAAACCATTCCTGCATTTTGTTAGCAACTTGTTCCTGTAATGCGCCGGAGCGGGTCCAGGCTTGTAACATGTTACTGAATGCGGGCAGATCGAAGAAGAAGTGTTCTGTTTCACGCATTTCTGGCGTCGCGCCGGAGACAGCAGAACGTGGGTTGAGTAGCTCAGTTGGGCTGTAGGTTGATCCGCAAACTTCACAGTTATCGCCATACTGATCTTCTGCCTTACATTTCGGGCAGCTACCTTTCACAAAGCGATCCGGCAGAAACATATTTTTCTCAGGATCATATAACTGAGAAATAGTACGATTTTTAATATGACCGTTTTTTTTCAGTTCGAGATAGATTTTGGTTGATAACGTTTGGTTCTCTTCGCTATGCGTAGAGTGATAGTTATCATAGCTCACTGAAAAGCCAGTAAAATCCTGATGATGCTCTTGGTTCACCGTTGTGATCATCTCTTCAGGAGCAATACCCATTTGCTGAGCTTTCAGCATGATTGGTGTTCCATGAGCGTCATCGGCACAGATAAAGTGAACCTCTTTGCCGCGCATTCGCTGAAAACGGACCCAAATATCTGCTTGGATATGTTCCAGCATGTGACCGAGATGGATTGGACCGTTAGCATATGGCAACGCGCACGTTACCAATAATTTTTTTGCGACTTGAGACATAGTAAGGATCTGACTTCCAATAAGTGAAAAAGGAAGTTTGATGTTAACCGATCAAAAAAATTGTCGCTAGGGTAAGGTTTAATATTAGTGAGTTTTATCCAGTGCGTCTTAAAACCCAAATACTTCAGAGGCTGTCAATGGATAAAAATTGGATCAGTGAGCGGAAAGCGGGTTTTTGTCGCTAATTTTATCCGAACGCATTGGGTTCTGTTATGATGGAGAGATGGTTTTTAGCTAATGATAATCATTAAAGGAGCCGGGATGAACTCACAATCCCCCGAGCAGACCAATCCTGACCTGCTGAAATCTCAGGTAACAAAAATACTTACTACTTTTACACACCTGACACTAGAACGTGATTTGACAACATTGAAGGCCCTACATCATTGCACGATGCTTGATGGTGTCTTGCACATTGAATTACTGATGCCGTTTGTCTGGCAAAGCGGTTTTAAGGCATTAAAAGCAGCGACAACGGAAAAATTACAGGTGGTAACTGGTGCAAAATCGGTGGCGTGGAAATTGATCCATGATATCAGCACATTACGTCGCGCTAATGATTTGCCGGGAATTAATGGTGTCCGCAATATTTTGGCTGTCAGCTCGGGTAAAGGTGGGGTGGGTAAATCCAGCACTGCCGTAAACCTGGCGCTGGCATTGGCTCAGGAGGGGGCAAAAGTCGGTATTCTGGATGCAGATATCTACGGTCCTTCTGTTCCGAGTATGTTGGGAACCACCAAAGAGCGCCCAACTTCCCCGGACGGGCAGCATATGGCGCCGATTATGACTCATGGCCTTGCCACTAACTCGATTGGTTATTTAGTAACAGATGACAATGCAATGGTATGGCGCGGCCCAATGGCTAGTAAAGCATTGATGCAGATGTTACAGGATACATTATGGCCGGATCTTGATTATCTGGTTATCGATATGCCACCAGGAACCGGTGATATTCAGCTCACTTTGTCACAAAACATCCCGGTAACGGGGGCGCTAGTGGTAACAACGCCTCAGGATATTGCCTTAATTGACGCAATGAAAGGTATCGTCATGTTCCAGAAAGTGAAGGTGCCTGTATTGGGTATTATTGAAAACATGAGTACGCATATTTGTGGTAACTGTGGTCACCTGGAACCTATTTTTGGTACCGGTGGGGCAGAAAAATTGGTGGCTAAATATCACTGTAAATTATTGGGACAAATCCCGCTGCATATTTCACTGCGTGAAGATCTTGATCGTGGTCAGCCAACCGTTATTAGTAATCCTGATAGTGAATTTACCGATATTTATCGCGAAATTGCCGCGAATATTTCAGCACAGATGTATTGGCAAGGTGAGAAGATACCAACAGAAATTTCGTTCCGTGCTGTTTAATGCAAGCATTTGATTGATGATAACGGGTGGTGGATGTTTTCATTGCCCGCTTTTTGTATGGGGAGATTTTGTGTGGGGAGAAGTATGCTTGTTCGATTTCCTTCGTTACATGGTTTTTATGCGAAACGCTTCGAAAAAAGTGAGACTTCTCTTGTTTACACTGGAACAGATACCATTAACTCCCTATAATCTCGCCAAACAAAGCACTTAGTAAGTGCTTTGTTCCCATTTTTTTCTAGAATCAGGTTATCTCTATTATGGCTGACGAAGCATATCAGTGCACAATTGTAGGAATTTCTGGTGCATCTGCCTCAGGTAAAAGTCTCATTGCTAATACACTTTATCGTGAATTACGCGCTCAGGTTGGTGATCACAATATCGGTATTATACCAGAGGATTGCTATTATAAAGATCAGAGCAATCTATCAATGGAAGAGCGTTATAAGACTAATTATGACCATCCAAGCTCAATGGATCACAATCTGCTCTTTTCTCACCTACAAGCGCTGAAAATGGGTGAATCAATTGAATTGCCACAATACGATTATGTTGCTCATACTCGTAAACCAGAAGCGATTCATTTTGCACCGAAAAGGGTTATTATTCTGGAAGGTATTCTATTATTGACCGATAAGCGCTTGCGCCAGGAGATGGACTTCTCTATTTTTGTTGATACGCCACTGGATATTTGCCTTATGCGTCGTATTAAGCGGGATGTGCATGAACGGGGGCGTTCTCTGGATTCGGTTATTGAGCAATATCATAAAACTGTGCGTCCAATGTTCCTGCAATTTATTGAACCATCAAAGCAATATGCAGATATTATTGTGCCGCGCGGGGGTAAAAACCGAGTAGCAATTGATATATTGAAAGCCAAAATTGGTCAGTTCTGCGAATAATATACCCTATGGATTTCAAGATGCATCGCGACGGCAAGGGAGCGAATCCCTGGGAGCATAGCGAACTATGTGACTGGGGTGAGTGAGCGCAGCCAACAAAGAGGCAACTTGAAAGATAACGGATATAAAACTTTGCTTGTCAGTCATTGAATTGATAAGCAGCATCGTATTGGAGAGGAAATAATGCGACTCTGTGACCGCGACATTATTAAATGGCTTGATGAAGGTAAATTGGTCATTGCTCCACGTCCGCCGATTGAACGTATTAACGGGGCAACTGCGGATGTGCGCCTTGGGAATCAGTTTCGTGTTTTCTGTGGTCATACTGCGGCATATATTGATTTGAGTGGTCCGAAAGATGAGGTCAGTGCTGCGCTTGATCGTGTGATGAGTGATGAAATAATTCTGTCTGACGATGAGGTTTTTTTCCTCCATCCTGGCGAGTTGGCATTGGCCGTTACGCTGGAATCTGTCACATTGCCGGACGATTTGGTGGGCTGGCTTGATGGCCGTTCTTCTCTTGCTCGTCTTGGGTTGATGGTACACGTGACAGCACACCGGATTGATCCGGGCTGGCATGGTCAGATTGTTCTTGAATTCTATAACTCTGGTAAATTGCCTCTGGCGTTACGTCCGGGTATGGTCATCGGTGCTTTGAGTTTTGAGCCATTGTCTGGTTCCGCTGACCGTCCGTATAACCGTCGTCAAGATGCAAAATATAAAAACCAACAGGGTGTGGTGAGTAGCCGTATTGATGAAGATTAACATTTTTATCGGCTATTGAGTTGCATTGACTGTTTTGACAAAAAAAGCTGAGGAAGTCATGAAGAGATTGCTGACGGCACTGATTATTTTGCTGGTTGTGATTATTACCGGTCTGGCAGCATTAGTCATGTTAGTAAACCCAAATGACTTTCGGGCTTATATGGTCAAGCAGGTGCAAAAGAAGAGTGGCTACCAACTCGTCCTGCAAGAT
Source organism: Photorhabdus sp. RM71S (assembly GCF_042879355.1). Taxonomy (NCBI): domain Bacteria; kingdom Pseudomonadati; phylum Pseudomonadota; class Gammaproteobacteria; order Enterobacterales; family Morganellaceae; genus Photorhabdus; species Photorhabdus sp. RM71S. The sequence continues at coordinate 58,265 of NZ_JBHFKV010000009.1, forward strand.
GGTATGCGCTGGCATGTCTGGCCGAAATTGAGCATCATTACCGGGCGTATGTCATTAACGGCCCCAGGAGCGGCTCAACCAACAGTGACGGCAGAAAATATGCGTCTTGATGTGGAGTTGTGGCCGCTTCTTTCTCATCAGCTTGCAGTTAAAGAGGTGATGCTGAAAGGGGCGATATTGAGAGTAACCCCGGAGAGCCAGTCGCAGAAGAAAGAGAATACCCCTATTGCACCAACAGGGAGTACAGCCAACTCTGTTGTGAAGGGTGAGGGTTGGAAGCTTGATATCGCCAGAATTAAGATCGCGGATAGTTTGCTTATTTGGCAGCGAGATGATCATGAGCAGTTAAATGTCCGCGATATTAATCTACTAATGGAGCGAGATAACCAAAACCATATCAGCGTAGAGTTAAGTAGCAAAGTCAGTAAGAATCAGCAAGACTTGGCTTTTAATCTTAATGCAGATGTCGATATTACTGATTATCCATATCGTGTTGCGGGTAATATTGACTCCTTTGATTACCAACTCCAGGGCGCAGGTATACCTACGGGAGGAATTAGTGGTTCAGGAAAAGTACATGCTGTTTATCAAAAAGAGACGACAGATGGGCCGCAAACAATTTCTTTACAGACGCTAAGTTTCACCGCTAATGAGAGTGAACTGCATGGCAGTATAAAAGCAATGTTGGGGGCTCATGCGGATTATCGGATCGATTTATCTTCCCAAAAACTGAATTTAGATAATCTGATGGGATGGGACTTGCTTCCTAAAGAGGATTCAGAAGTTAAACGTTATTACCGGATAGAGAATAGTTCAGCTAAACCGGTAATCGCCGTTTCAAGTTCTGCCCCGCCTGATTATAGCGCTGCATTTCTAAATGACTTTAACGCCAATGTGACTATTAATGCGGACAAATTTGTTTATCGAGGAATGGAGATCGATAATCTGATATTGAAAGCGACAAATAATAGTGGTACTGCTGAAATTTCTACTCTGAATGGCAAATTATTTGGTGGTGATTTCTCTATTCCGGTTATTTTAGATGCAACGGGTAATCAACTTAAGTTACACGCAAAACCTTTACTGCGGAATATAGAACTGGAACCAGTACTCAAAGCCTTTTCCTTACCACCGGCATTTAGTGGTAAATTCGATCTGAATGGGGATCTTTCTGGTAAAGGATATGATGGTTATGCGATTTCGCATATTTGGAAGGGTGATCTTAATTTCAGTTTAGTTAATGCCAAAATGTATGGATTAAATATCCCCCAATTAATCCAGCAATCTGTTGCTCGTGCAACGGATAAAGTGAATATCCCTGATAATATGGATAATTTCACCCGCGCTAAAAAGCTTGATGTTAAAGCGGTACTGAATCGAGGTGATATAAAAATCAGTCGACTGCATGCGGTATCCGATTTGCTGAATATTGATGGGCAGGGTAAGACTAATCTGCTTAAACAACATATTGATGTTGCTTTAAAAGTACAGATAACACAAGGATGGGGCAAGGATAATGAATTGGTTAGTCGTCTGCGAAAAATGAAAGTACCACTGCGGGTTTACGGTAATTGGAGTAATCTGCAATACAATTTGGATATTGAGCAATTGCTGCATAATGAGTTGGAGAACAAGGTAAAACAGGCTATTAACGATTGGGTTGAACGTAGCAGTAATTAAGCGAGGGTTATATTCATATATACCCAATGGATTTCAAGATGGATCGCGACGGCAAGGGAGCGAATCTCCGGGAGCATAGAGAACTATATGACCGGGGTGAGTGCAGCCAACAAAGAGGCAACTTGAAAGATGACGGGTATAATATCCTGCTGAATTAATGAATAATATTATTGATTGGCAAGTTTATATGAAATTTGTTGAATTGAGAAGCTATGGCTTTTTTGCTATGAATACAAAGTTATTTCATGTTGTTAGATAAATCATTAACAGTATCCTAATATAGTTCCGCATATAGTACTTCCGCATATAGTATTGATAGCAAAGGCCCAAAAAATCCCGGTGCAGTTTAAACTGACCGGGTTTTATTTTGTTTCAGAGGAAAAACTCAGTGATGGCAGATACGATGAATGATCAATAACACTGGGTTATTCTCTATTTTCTTCCTCTGACACCAGAGGGGTAATTTTTACCTTATTAATTCGGTGACTGGTCACTTCCAACGGTTCAAACAGGTAATTATCAATCTGTAATTGCTCACCTTGTCGTGGAATATGTTGTGAATGTTCCATTAACAAACCGGCTAAGGTCTGATATTCACGTTTTTCATCCAGTTGCAAAGGGACATAAAGGATCAAATCATCCAGCGGCATATAACCATTGGCGATCCAACCACCATGTTCAGTCGCTTGAATATCATGGCGGGCATCAGTTTCTTCGCCATCTACCGGTAAATTACCCGCGATAGTTTCCATTACGTCGGTCAAAGTTACCACACCTTCCACAGAACCAAATTCATCGACAACAAACGCAAAGTGAGTTTGTGCCTGGCGGAACTGCTCCAATGCCTGGAGTAGTGAAAGCTGTTCAGGGAAAATCAGAGGCTGTTTTATCAGCGAATGTAAATCAAAAGGCTGTTGGTTGAGTTGTTGATTTAATAAATCAATAACATGGACAACACCTAATGGTTCGTCACTGATATTTTCATCAGTTACCACAATGCGTGTGTGAGGACTTTTACTCAGTATTTGCGTCAGATTTTCAGTTGGTGCATGAATATCAAGGTATTCCACGTCGTGACGGGAAGTCATGATACTGTTAACGTTACGCTGCGCCATGCCGAGAACTCTGGCAATCATTTGACGTTCTTGTAGATCAAACACTTCCTGATTATCAGAAATCAGATTAGATGTATGATTATCTAATTCTGCATTTTCATGCTTACCACTAAGGATGCGTAAAACGGCTTCTGCTGTTCTTTCACGTAGTGAACGGGAAGCAGTAAGAAATCTGCGGCGGTTAAATTGAGCAAATTGGTTTAAGGATTCAATCATAATGGAGAAGCCGATAGCGGCGTACAAGTAACCTTTGGGGATGCGATAACCAAAACCTTCGGCGACCAGACTGAAACCGATCATTAACAAGAAGCTCAGACAGAGAATGACGATAGTCGGGTGAGCATTGACAAAGGTAGTTAACGGCTTACTTGCCAGTATCATCAGGAACATCGCAATGGTGACTGCCGCGATCATGATACCGATGTTGTCTACCATACCAACAGCAGTAACCACGGAATCCAGTGAAAATACAGCATCAAGGACAATTATCTGAACGACAACCGTCCAAAATTTAGATGTTTTGCGTTGTTGTCCTGAGTGGGCATCTTTGCCTTCCAGCCGTTCATTAAGCTCCATCGTCGCTTTGAACAGTAAGAAAAGACCGCCTAACAGCATAATCAGGTCACGGGCACTAAACGGATGTTCCCAAAGCGTAATTAATGGATGAGTTAGCGTTATCAGCCAGGAAAGACTAAAAAGCAGCACGATACGCATCAGTAACGCACAACTTAGACCTGTAATTCTTGCTTTGTCTCTTTGTTTTTCAGGAAGTTTATCTGCCAGAATGGCAATAAAGACCAAGTTGTCAATTCCGAGGACAATTTCTAGAACGATAAGAGTAACTAGTCCAGCCCATATCGTCGGATCAGCGATCCATTCCATACAGTTTGTTTTACCTTTTAATATGACGGCTCATGCCGAATAATGAATAATGGGCATTGACTCATCAAATTTCAATAGTTGATTTTTCATCTGAGGAAGTTTTTTCCAAAAAATGATGTGTAGTGGTATCGATGGCACCAATAACTATCCATTAGGACTCATCCTGAGTTAACATGTGATCACATTAACAAATTGCACACTAATTATTATTGGTGAGCAGGATTATCATCAGACAGGAGTTATTCATGTCCAAGCAGCAGATTGGTGTTGTCGGTATGGCGGTGATGGGGCGTAACTTGGCACTAAATATTGAGAGCCGTGGTTATTCCGTATCTATATTTAACCGTTCAAGTGATAAAACTGACGAAGTGATTGCCGAAAATCCGGGGAAGAAATTAGTTCCAAGTTACACTGTCGAAGAATTTGTCGATTCACTGGAAAAACCGCGCCGTATTCTGCTCATGGTTAAGGCTGGCGAAGCAACCGATAAAACGATTGCTTCACTGACTCCACATCTGGATAAAGGTGACATTTTGATTGATGGCGGTAATACCTATTTTCAGGATACTATCCGTCGTAATCGCGAGCTTTCAGCCCAAGGGTTTAATTTTATCGGTACCGGGGTTTCCGGTGGTGAAGAGGGGGCATTGAAAGGCCCATCTATTATGCCTGGCGGCCAGAAAGAGGCGTATGAATTAGTGGCGCCAATTTTGCACGAAATTGCAGCTAAAGCGGAAGGTGAACCTTGTGTGGTCTATATTGGCCCAGATGGCGCCGGCCATTATGTGAAAATGGTTCACAATGGCATTGAATACGGTGATATGCAGCTCATCGCGGAAGCCTATTCCTTACTGAAAAATGCCCTAAATCTGAGCAATGAAGAACTATCTGAGATTTTCACTGACTGGAATAACGGCGAGTTAAGCAGTTATTTGATTGAAATCACGGCTGATATTTTCCATAAGAAAGATGAAACAGGCCAATATTTGGTTGATGTGATTTTAGATGAAGCAGCAAATAAAGGTACGGGTAAGTGGACTAGCCAGAGTTCTCTGGATTTAGGTATTCCAGTGACATTGATCACAGAATCGGTATTTGCACGTTATATCTCTTCTTTAAAAGATCAGCGCGTTGCTGCGGCTAAAGTTTTGAGCGGACCTGAAGCACAGCCATTTAAAGGTGATAAGGCCGAATTTATTGAGAAAGTTCGCCGTGCGCTTTATTTGGGTAAAATCGTTTCTTATGCTCAGGGTTTTCAGCAATTGAAAGCGGCATCTGATGAGTACCAGTGGGATCTTAATTACGGTGAAATTGCCGGGATTTTCCGGGCGGGTTGTATTATTCGTGCTCAATTCCTGCAAAAAATTACTGACGCGTATAACGAAAATGCGGATATTGCTAACCTGTTGTTGGCGCCTTACTTTAAGAAAATTGCTGATGAATATCAGCAGGCACTGCGTGATGTCGTCTCGTATGGGGTGCAGAATGGTATCCCAACCCCTACGTTCTCCGCTGCTATTTCTTACTACGATAGTTATCGTTCTGCTGTATTGCCCGCCAATTTAATTCAGGCTCAACGTGATTATTTTGGTGCTCATACCTATAAGCGTACTGATAAAGAAGGTGTTTTCCATACTGAATGGATGGAGTAAGCCCGATTATTATCGATTGACTAGGAGCGTGGAGAGGCCACATTAGATGTGATGTGGTCTCAGTTTCCGCGATCGTCTGGGACACGTCGTTGCGGTTTTTTAACAAATATACCCGTTATCTTTCAAGTTGCCTCTTTGTTGGCTGCACTCACTCACCCCGGCCACATAGTTACCTATGCTCCCGGGGATTCGCTCCCTTGCCGTCGCGATGCATCTTGAAATCCATAGGGTATATACCGCAACGGCGTAGCTTAAATTTCAGAATATGACTTATCTGAGAGTGATGATTGTCACATTAATCCCGGATTAAGCAATAGGATCAGTACTGGTAATGTGAAAATCAAAACGATTATTTCCTACATGGATCAATTTCAAGTTCTTAGGGAAATTGAGTCCTTCATCAATAGTTGCAATGCCAATAGCATCATAAGAAAAATAGAATGACCCGTTACCAATATATTCTCCGGTGTTGACATTTCTTACATAAATTGAAGTGACTATCTCTTTCTGTACCAGTAGTTCGTTAACGACAGTATAATTATCATCTGTTGTTGCGTTAACGTCGATTGTTTCCTCTTCTTCTCCATTAAATATCTTAATGATCATAGAGAATTTTGTATCTGAATGAGTATCATCAATGATTCTTAGTGCAACCAGTTTTGTATCTTTCTGTATAATTCTGAATTTCGATAACCCTCTAATTTCTTTATCGATATCTGGATTGTCGACTACCCATTCATAATATTTACTCTCTGGATCATTATAGTGACGCCACGCATGGACTTTTGATAACTTTCCAATTTTTACTGAACGAAATTTATCGTTAAGATTGGAAGGGAGCGATATAATTTTATCAAGCTCTGGGTAATCATGTGACTTACCCTGATAGTTTTTCTCTTCGAAAAACGTGACGCCTGTAATTAATTCTTTTGTCATTTTTTCTACTCCTCAAAGTTAATGTAAGTAATATATAGGTTGCCAAAAAAAATTTTCCGTTAATAAACCCGTATGTAATGCTTTTCTGGAAGTATACCCGTTATCTTTCAAGTTGCCTCTTTGTTGGCTGCACTCGCTCACCCCGGTCACATCGTTATCTATGCTCCCGGGGATTCACTCCCTTGCCGTCGCGATGCATTTTGAAATCCATAGGGTATATACCTGATTGTATTAATGTGAAATATATAGTATTTACTCGTTTATACTATTTGTGAAAATTGGATTTTTTCTGTGTAATATTTCCCACTGATAATTCATTTATTCCTCATCTTTAGATGCAATATATCCAGTCAATAGAAGAATAATATTCTATGGGTTAATGTTAAAATTAGCAGAAAAATACATAAAGTAAAGTTGTTTAAAAAATACCGAATAATATTTTTATAATTACATTAGTATAGTCAAATTGACTGATTGAAATGTGAAAATTTGATATTTTTAGTGAATTTTGTATCTTAAATTTAGTATTCAATTGGATTGTGAATATTTTTCATGCTTGGTGTTTTGAATAGATACTATAAGATTGTTTTTTATTAATAATATTATGAAAATACCTAAAATAAGATATGTAATAATGGAATGGTTGGGTTTTTATATAATTTTTAAAATTAATCATTAGGGAAGTATTTATCTCAAAAGAAATAGCTTGTGAAAATTATTTCTTGTGGATCTTAATTTAATGTTTTTTTAAAGGTTAAGTGACTATTTGACTATAAATTTTTATAGAAAAAGGATAAATAACAATGAATGGCTAGTTAATGGTTAAGGATTTGTTGGCTGCACTCTCTCACCCTGATCACATCGTTCGCTATGCTTCCGGGGATTCGCTCCCTTGCCGTCGCGATAATCTTGAAATCCATAGGGTATATCATGATAAATAAAAAATTATTTATAACCACGAAATTTTTGCTGATTTATGAATACACCGTTGCGGTTTTTGATGATATTCCGCAACGGTGTTGCTTAAATTTTCAAAACGTAGCCTGTCTGAAAACGACGGTTAATTATTGTTACATTATGACCGGATTAGTGAGAAAAATCGGTACTGATAATATGAATATCAAAACGATTGCCACCTACATTAACTATTCTGAGATTTTTAGGGAAATTAGCTTTCTCATCAATAGTAACAACACCATTTGCATCACGATAGAAATAGAATGATCCGTTATTGATATATACTCCAGTACTGGTATTTCTTATTGCAATGGCAGTGACTAACTCGGTCTCAAATGGCAATATACCAACCAGTGCATAATCATCATCAGTTGTTGTTTCAACTGGGCCCACGCAATGTGTATTCGTGAACATTGAGAATTTAATACCTGAACAAGTATCATCAATAAGTCTTAATGCAACCAGGCAGGTATCTTTTGGTGCCACTTTAAACTTAGATAACCCTCTAATTTCTCTATCAATATCTGGGTGATCGTATTCCCATTCACGATAGCGTTGACCTGGTTCACAATTGGTCTGATGACGCCATGCATAAACTTTTGATAGTGTTCCAATTCTTACTGAACGGAATCTATCGTTAAGATCATAAGGCAATGGAATAATGATGTCGTTTTCTGGATAATGGTGCGCTTCACCCAGAAAGTATTTTCTATCGAAAAAAGTTGCACCTGTAACTAGCTTATTAGTCATATTTCTCTATTCCTTAAACTTTATTTTAAAAAAACGTCATCTTTCTTGTTGAAAGAGATATGAGAATACAATGAGTGTGGGTTTTTGTATTTAATAAAATATAATGAATATGCATATTAAATTGTTGTCAATACAACATTAATATAATTGACATGTCATTTTATACCGATATATGAAATAAAGATTCTGAAATTAAAAATAATTGAAAATTCCTATCAAGAAACACCTTTATTTGGGTAGGGAATTATCCCCTAATGTAATTGATAATTTTTTGTATATGGCTCAATAGTGAATAATTAGATATTCATGGTATTTGATAATTATACCTCTCTGTTTAATGTTTATATAATGTAGCAATAATAATGACTTTATCTAATGATATAAACTTATTGGGGCGGGATAGTTACTATTTTAAATGAATATGTTTAAAATATTATCTTAAATAGCCTATTTTTATAGGCTATTTGACAAATATCATTTTTCGCGATGGTATTTATTCTACCCGACGAAAACTCACCAATTCAGGTTGTGCAATTCGATGGTAATCTTGGGTGTTAAGAATCACTGAGCGTTCAAGGCTACCGGCATTAAAAGCCAGTTCATCAAAACGTTCAAATAATAAAGGGTCTGCAACCAGTTTCAGATCTGGATGAAAACTAAAAGGTGGAATAGCACCAAATACACATTGAGTCAGTTCAAAAACTTCTTTAGGACTTGCCAGTGAGGCGCGGTTGCCACCGATCTGTTTTGCCAGTGAAGAGAGGTCTGCTTGTTGATCCGCAGGCAGTACAGCGAGTACATATTGGCGGAATCCTTCCCCTTTAACATGGCAAACTAACCCTTTTGCCCCTTGTCCAAGTTGTGTACCACGGATTTTTGCAACTTCTTCAGAATGTCCGGCGGTTGAATGTTCTATCACCCGATAGCTGGCATGATGATTATCCAGTAATGTGGTCAGGCGGTTAAATATTTCGTTAGAGGACAAAATAAACTCCTAAGTAATAACTTTGTGAATTGATATATACCCTATGGATTTCAAGATGCATCGCGACGGCAAGGGAGCGAATCCCCGGGAGCGTAGAGAACTATGTGACCGGGGTGAGTGAGTGTAGCCAACAAAGAGGCAACTTGAAAGATGACGGGTATATTAATCTTCTCGATTATTGTATTTATTATATTGCCAATGGCATATATTACCAAGAGGGAAAATTATCAAATATCTATTTTAATAAGCATTATCTAACTCTACCGAGATATATTTATATTTTTTGAATTGTGTGGTTTAAATAGAGCTATTATTTATGTTTGTTGTAAGATAATGATTTTTAGTTCCATTAGGTGATTTTTCAAATTTTACTTTTTATATATTTTCATTCTAGAACTATTTTAATATAAGGAATTATCAATGATGACTACAACTTTTTTTATGACATCGGTAAATATGTTTGGTGCCGGTTGTTTGGTTGAAGCGGTAAATGCGATGAAAGGTGATGGTTACAAGCGAGCATTGATTGTGACGGATCATGTTTTAAATGAAATTGGAGTAGTGGCAAAAGTTCAATCTCTATTATCTGATGTTGATATTGAGAGTACGGTTTATGATGGTACCAATCCGAATCCGACGACAGTTAACGTTGAGGAAGGTTTGGATATTCTGCGTCAGCATAATAGCGATTGCGTTATTTCTTTAGGGGGTGGTTCGCCACATGATTGTGCAAAAGCTATTGTGTTGGTCGCTGCTAATGGGGGAGATATCCGGGATTATGTAGGTATTGGTCGTTCATCTAAACCGCATTTGCCATTAATCTCAGTTAATACTACTGCGGGTACTGCGTCAGAAATGTCACGTTTCTGTGTCATTACCGATACTGAGAGCCATATTAAAATGGCCATTGCTGATAAGAAAATAACACCTGTTTTGTCTGTGAACGATCCAGAATTAATGGTTGGAATGCCGAAAGGGTTAACCGCCGCAACTGGAATGGATGCAATGACTCATGCGGTTGAAGCTTATGTTTCTGTCGGGGCTAATCCAATAACGGATGCTTGTGCACTGAAAGCAATCTCGATGATTAGTCACTCTTTACGCCAGGCAGTCGCAGATGGGAGCAATATAGAAGCACGTGAAAACATGGCCTATGCACAATTCTTGGCGGGGATGGCGTTTAATAGTGCATTACTGGGATATGTTCACGCCATGTCTCACCAATTGGGTGGTACTTATGATTTACCACACGGTGTATGTAATGCTGTTTTATTACCACACGTTCAAGAGTTCAACGCTAAAGCAGTTTCGGGTCGTTTGAAAGATATTGCCGCTGCGATGGGGGTAGATGTAAGCGCTATGAATGATCAGCAAGGGGCTGAGGCATGTATTGCTGAAATTCGTAAATTGTTAAAAGATATTGGTATTCCGTCGGGTTTAGCGGAATTGAATGTCAAACTGGAAGATTTACCCATGTTGGCAACTAATGCCTTGAAAGATATATGTTGTTTGACTAATCCCACTCAAGCTACCCATGAAGAAATTGTTTCGATCTTTAAAGCGGCCATGTGATTTGTCAGCTTTCATTTCATTCGTGTAGATACCTATGCCCAATTGGGCGGGGAGCAGTCAATAAAAGGCGACGTAGATGTATACGTCGCTTGATAGTCATTTTTCGTGCACAATGTTTATATTGTCAGGCGACCTCGTAGCACGTTACGGGTTTCAATGGACGATTGACTAAATAGATCCCCGATACTTAAAGTGACCCAAAAAAGTACCATCCGGTTACCGGATTGATCTGAATAAGTCATTAATTATTCTTCGTTCACATTAACGATGCGATCTTGTTTAGGATAAGCAATGGGAGATTTTTCAGCGAAATATTTCATTACAGCATCAACATCTGGCACGCTATATACGGGATCAATACCCTCGTTAAATACAGAGAAGTTATTCCCCCCTGTTGTCAGAAATTCATTAGCAACCACACGGTATTTTCCATTTAATTCAATGGGCTTACCGGTGATTTTCATCGAGCGAGTAATAACACGATCATCTGCTTAATCTTATCTGTAGACATCGCCAATTCCGTCATTAATTTCCTTATTTTAATGTTATAAAAATAGAGTATATATATGCAGTCTGTTAGATTATGTATGCGGGCAGTACTGTAAGATGGAAATAGTCAATATCCAAGTGATAGCCATTATCATTTAATATATAAGGAGCAATACAAAGTGACTGCGGGCACTCATCCAGATCAGCGAAATCATATTGGCAATTATTTTGGAACTAATAATGGCATCAAGTAAAAGGCTATTGCCGGGCTAATTGCGACCCGGCGACACAGCTTTATTGAGTGGAAAGAGATATTTTCTTGGTACGAAAGACCAATACAAGTCCTGACAAAATAGCAGCCATACCCAGCAGACTTAGAGCCGGTAACGAATTTCCCAAAAATAAATAATCCATTATGGCGGTAACACCAGGAACAAGATAAAACAAACTTGTTACATTCACCAAATTACCACGCTGAATAAGCCGGTAAAGTAATAGTTGAGCGACAACGGAAATCACTAACCCAAGCCATAATAATGAAATAATAAAACCAGGCACCAGTTGAAATTCAAAAGGCTGGAAAGGAACAAACAGTAAGCAAAGCAGTAAGCTAACACTATATTGCAGAGGTAAAACCACTGAAGGCGCTTGATGAATTCGTTTCTGTAAAATCGCACCAAAGCTCATACAAACTAATGCTGCTAAGGCAAAAGTAATACCTGCAAAGGAAAACCGAGACAACACCAGGCTTTGATACACCACTAATATCAAGCCCAGTAACGCTAATAATAAACCTGCTAAACGTACAATCGAAAAACGGCGTTCGATCACCAGCAGTGTGATAATAGGTTGAATTCCCATCACTGTCGCCAAAACCCCAGGCGTGATCCCGTTATCCAAAGCAAAAAAATAACAGATAGAATAGCCGCCAATTAATAAAACACCGGTACTAGCTATCTGTTTGCGTGTCCCATGTACAGGCAGACAATGAGCTTTACGCCTGAATAATAATCCCAGAAATACCAAAAAAATAAGCGCAATAGCAAAACGCATCGTGAGAATGGCAAATGCGGTACTGTGATCAAGTCCCCATCGAGAAAAAATCGCACCACTGCTCCACAATAAGACAAACAGCAAAGTCGAGCTATAAGAGATCCATTGAGCTTTAGAAATCATAGGAATTTACACCTGTCTGACATTTAACGTACTCAAACCAACGCAGCTAGCCAAATCTGGCAACACTTGAATATAAACCCTCTCTCAAAGATGGGCATATTACACAGTTATGGATAATAACGGGGGGATGGTGGTGGAGCAGGAGGAGAAATGAAAGCAAAACGCATGCACACATATGCTTCGGCTAATACTAACCTGGCAGGTGAAATCAGTGTGCATGCGGGTAATAGCATTGTCTTCATCTTCTAACACTTACATTAGTCGTTTCTAAATGTAGACGAATATTCCACTATGGTCAAATTAGCCATGAAAAATTTTCAACATCATGAACACACCTATGTCCACCAAATAAGATCACCATTTTGCTGTAATCCCATAAAACAGGTCACCAGCAAACGCCGTTCCGGTGAAGAGGTAGCATTACCATTCAATACCGCATGGACTAAATTCCCATTCAACAATACCAAATCTCCCGCCTCGATATTAATCACCATACTTGCATGATCTTCCAATAATTCAGATGGATATGGAAAACCACTGTAAGTTAAACCAAGGGCACGACGTGATTGGTCATCGGGTTGAATGTTCCATACTTTTAATTGCCCCCCATTTTGAGGAACGTCAGCGTAAAAATTTACCGCCATGACACGATTAATTTGTTGGATCTCAAAATCACTCTGGCGCGGATCACTCAACTGCGCAAGATCATCATGAGGTAATAAAAGGAATTCACCGAAGTTATTCCAATACACAATTTTTGCATTTCCCGCAGCAACACCATGATACATAGCAGGACGCATTACCTGTGAGTCATTGCCACTAAAATGAGTTACTTGCTCAATGAAATGATCCATTGGATTGATCGTATCCTGAAACATCTCATCAATTGCCGGACGGAAATTTTCTGCTTCTTCTATATATTGACGGGTATCTTTTTCAATATGAGATGCCCCAATAAAATACCCTTCAACACCATCAATACCTTTGCCGTAACGGGGAGTGCGAGCTGGAGAACGCCAAAAATTTTCAACTATTTTCTTTCTTTGTTCTGGTGGAAGAAAATGACGAACTCGACAAGCCGCAAGGTGACCATTCAAAAGATCAGAAACCGCATCCATTGATATATCGTTCAACGTTTCGTATACAATAAATTCTGATTCTGCTAGCTTTGTTCCTCTAATGCCGTATCTTTCTTGCATCATAACAGACTCCCCAATAGTAAATTCGTCGGGCTATCCACCAAACCTGTCCTGATTAACCAGGATTATTTTTGCCTTATAAATCTGTGCAGCAGAGATCTACGCCTATATAAAAAACCTAATATCGCAGGTACGGGACTAATAATCCTCTTCTGGGCAGAAAGCTGGGTTGAATATTTCCTGCCTAAATCAGGTAACAGCTTCCAATGGGTGCCACCTGAGATATGATGCTCTTGATGATAGCCATCATTAAACATGAATAAATTATAGATACGTCCATAATAGCTCACTGAGTTTGCAAATCTGTTCTCCGGCTGTGCACCATAATGTTCGTAGTAGTTTTGAATATTAACCAGGACAAAGGCAAAATAGAGAGAGGGTAAATAACAAAATAAAGCCCATTCCCAAGACAGAGTGAATAAGCTAATAATCCACCCCGTCTGGAACAATCTATCTAACCTCAATTGCCATAATTCTTTAATTTTACTGGTTCTGGCATTAGAAAGAAGTTTTTCATACCCTTTATCGGCTTTACTAAGTGGTTTGTGCCAGATAAATAGAGACCAGCACATACGCACAAAACTACTATAAAAGGTAGATGCTGCGCCAAGGACAGAATAGTTCCAAAGAGTACTATGCTCCCCAATTTCTTTGCCATTTATAAAGGTAGAAGAGGTATCCAAAGGTCCGCCTTCACCTACTCCCCGATCGTTATTATATTTGTGGTGATTACGAACATGGGACAGGTGATAAGACTGTACAGACTGCCCAATATTCATTGAATTCAGTATCGACACAAACCCATTCATTACACGAGAAACGAACCAGGGAGTATGGGTGAAAAAATGCGATATCACTATTATGTTGTAAGTTGTCATCAGTGTAAGAAGCACAATGTTGACTAACCACCCATAATAGTGAAATGATCCCAATACATGACTAGTGTAACCGTGGCTACCGTATGCGAAATGCTTAATATAAACATGACTGCATCCCAAGCGGAATATTTCCAGATAGCCATCATTACTCTCCTAGTCAAGATAAGACTGTAAACTTCCGCGCCGCCTTACATCCACTGTTGCACAATGGAAGGAGCCACCGAAGGAGTTAAAGTTCCTGAAATTACATGGGATCGGAGTAAAGCCCCAACGTTTCATTGCAGCGATCATAGGTTCATCCTGCTTTTCAACAATCACCCGCTTCTCATCCAGCATTAAAATATTCATGTTGATCCATTTACTGGTCATATACAGAGGATGGTTGTCAGGAATAACCGGTTCAGGCGCATGCAGCACATCCCATCTTTTAAACAGCTCAGGAACTTTTAACACCTTTTTCGGGTTAATTAATAGTTTCCCAGGCGCCATAGGAACAAATGTGGCATCAATGTGCATAGGATTATTATCATTAAATTCAAAAACGTGAATACGATAATCATCACCTAAATGACGACGAAGCCACTCGATACCAAATTCATTCGTGACATGGCTTTTTTGCGCAATAATATCGCGCCCACACCGGATAAAATCCGCAGCATCAAATGTCGGTTCAAACTCGGTCACAGCAAGAGGAACACGATCCTTGCCATTAGGTTGATCCCATTCGAAATTATATTGCTCATCGATCAACTGTGGCTTTGGCCCAGAGCTCCATTTCGCGCCCTGTTTAAAATAATCTTTAAGTAGAGTCTTATATGCCGCCGTTTCAAAATAGCGGGAGCGCCACGCCAGCGGGCATTCAATAATATCATCACCAATAACTAACAGCACATCACGGGGCATTGCACAATATAGCCCTGTGCTGCTCCAGCCCGGTGCACCAAATACCAGAGATTGATCCTGAGGTTCTGGCCGACGTACTGTTACCCCTTCGCTTTCAAGAATATGAACAAACTCTTCTAATTCCCTGGCAGCCGCTTCAATTTGCTCTTGTGGAAATGACCGGCCAACATGGCGTTGAAAAGTCGTAACTTGATTTTCTGGTAATACAGGCTCCAAAGACATATGCCAGGAAGGGAATCTGGCGCCATCAACAACACCGACAATCACCTCTTCAAGATGATCCCATTCGTTAAAAGAATTAACTGGGGAAGAAATTTTACTATCACGATTTATTAAATTTGAATCAAGCATGTCGTCTCCTGATATTTTAATACTATGTCGCCTTAAAACTGTAACAACTGTATTAATTGCGATCCTATCGCCATAAATGGTGACTTCTCAGAAAGAATTTAGTTTAAATATAAGGTAATGATTAATATGATGGCTCTACGCATCCCTACAGTTTGAAAAATTAAATGGCTATGATTTTTTCAGGTTTAATAAATCCAAAAACAAATTATAATTTTTTTATTAGAAACGGTGATACACAGTTAAAAAATTTATTTTTTCATTATGAAATATTAAATCACTGTAATAATATACGATAACAACATTATAATTCCACCGTGCTTTTATAAACCTAAACTGACGCTATAAATTTACCTGCCCACAATAATATATAGACATTCAAATTTGTAAAGGCATTAGATTTAAGCACCGTGAAATAGAGCACATGTTATTGTTTGTCACATTATTATTTACTTATAAAATATTACCATAGGTAAATAAAGCAAGGTTTGTTTATGAGATATTGTTGTTTTATTTTCTAATGATCAATTCCAATAGAGGAAGGCAGGCCAATAATATTATTGGCCTGCTTTTAGTTAGTTATTGCTTATTATTATCGTGCTATCTTTAAAGTTTTTATCATACCTTCAATGTCTTGACCCGAAACGTATTCATATTTTCCTGATATACGAAGATCCTGATGAGACATAGCCATTAACAATATGTTATAAATTACTAGAGAATGATCAATGTATTTAGGTTCATCGAGTTTGTCTTCCCAATGTATACCATACTTTAGCCCTGATTTTACAGTTACAATAACTCTTGGCGACACGGTATGATCAAATTCGACAGCTGATACTTGAATTGGCGCTAGATTTTTATCGCTCATTTCAAACTCCATAATGTAATAAATAAATTTATATTACCCAAGATACAGAACAACAAACTGTTTACTTGTGGAATATAAGATAGAGGACACTTCTACTATAAAATCAATATGCTTGATAAGTCATCTACGCATCAGATATAGTAGTTAGCATTTTTAATACTACATTAATACTTTATCTAACACATATAACTATAGATGCCATTCATACGTTGTCAAATAAAAGTGATAGCTTAATTTAAAAATACGTCTATATTGTCACAAAAAATAGAAATGCAGATCTTTCATACTAAGACATTGATATATCATTAACTTTTTCCACATCTAACAGTTACATGTATAAATTATAATAATATGGATATTTATTATCCTCCTTAAAAAGGTAAAATTATTGATACAATCACAGAGTTAAAAAATAAATCATAGAAATTAGAATCGGTGTATTGTTCGTGGAATTATTTTTCACTGACTATACGAATCCACAAAATATTATTCCCTAATGATAAATCCCAATAGAAAAAGGCAGAACGATAATATTACCATTCTGCCTTTGACTAAGTGCATTTAGTAGGAAACATATTTATGATTTGAATAAAACCAGCTCTATCTGATTATATCTTTTAAATCAAATTATTCTACAGAACCTGTTATTCCACATACTCATTCAGATATTTAATCAATACTTATTAAATATCTATACCTACTATATATTTTATCTTAGTAAGATTACTTTTTGCGATTTTTACTTTTATACCCGCTATCTTTCAAGTTGCCTCTTTGTTGGCTGCACTCGCTCACCCCGGTTACATAGTTTGCTATGCTCCCGGGGATTTACTCCCTTGCCGTCGCGATGCATCTTGAAATCCATAGGATATACATCTAATTTTTCATGAAGAACACGTAAAAGAGACAGATAGAGCAGCACAATCTTCTCTTTATCTTTGTCACCATCAACCAGTAATAGATGAAAATCTTCAACCACGCCTAAAATATTCAGACTAACGATTACTGAACTGGGTGACAGAATATCTTTCTTGATCATGATATAAACTCCAAAATTTAATTTAACCAATTGATAAATCAGCCTATAAATCGTCTCATGATGCAAAAATATCCCTTTATGTTGCTTTAAATAATCAGCCACTTGTTCAGGGCTTAACTCTTTCCAAATTAACCGTTTTATCCATTTTTTTACTTCCGGCGTTATTTTCACGGCTTTCTTAGCAAAATGACGACGGGCTTTGCTTAAGTGACTCAGCAATGAAAAGCTGTGAAAAACCGGCTTTTTTTAAACTGGAAATCTGATATCTTTCTGTTTCGGTCAGTTGTGTATAGGCCATAGTGCATTCTCCTGTGGTGGGAAAGATGCCTACTATGTCAACTGACCACCTTCTGAAAAATTGTACTTGTATCATAGTAATTATAAAATAGAGTGGAACATGCATCATTTATTCCAAAATGAAAACCCATTTATGCCATTACCTAATATAACCGAAAGCATAAGTATAGAGCTGGATAAAATAAACCGTTATCCAGAATTGTTTCCCGAGTCACTCAGAAACAACTTATCACTTAAGCTTGGAGTGCCTTCTGACATGATCATGATTGGTGCCGGGGCTGCTGGCATTGCATTAACATCATTACAAACACTATCCAAAGCTAATTTCAACATTACCTATTCGTGGAGAAACTTTGAAGCTTACCCTTTAATATCTAACATAGTGGGAGCGTATACTTCTACAATTCCACTTCGACAAGACGGAACCCAAGATCTTGACGCTCTAATAAATAAAGCAAAGCAGACTGATGTTATCATATTATGCAATCCACATAATCCTATAGGAGAGTTTATTCAATCGGCCTGAATAGGCCCTCACAGAGCCTCAATTTCAAAGATAAGAATGGAAATAAGGTACGCAGATTCCAATGCACAACCATTGATGATGTAATGCGTATTGGGGTACTAAAAGTCTATAAAAAACATAACTAAGCATGTGCCATTGATTTTATTAATTATGTCGTCTAAAAATTTCCTTTCAGAATCAAAATGATCCGTACGGGTAATGATCATGAGTTTCAGTCTAAACTCCATTGGCATTGTGAAGACTTAGGGCCGGGCTTGAACATGTGTATCTCAGACCAGTTAGTCTCAATCTGAATGGGAAAGTTGAACATTCCCATCTCACCGATAAACAAGAGTTTTACCAATTATGCATATTTAAAGAGGACGTAGATTTAGCAGCCAAATTGGCTGAATGGGGGGCGTTTTACAACTATTACAGACCACACGGTGACTTGAAAGGTAAAACGCCTAATGAGATTCTTGTCGAAAAAATGAAAACGTAAAAATGCTCTGTCTGTCGAAGTCAGAGATCGCTCAGGATCTGAAATCAACCAGACCCCTGACTCATCTTTGTCGTAATCGACGAATAACACAGCTAAGATCCAGCTCTTGATCCTGTAGTAGAACCATTAGGTGATACATCAGATCTGCTGCTTCATTCGTTAGTTCCTCTTTATTATTAACTGCCGCTGCCAAAGCAGTTTCCAACCCTTCTTCACCTACTTTCTGAGCGATTCGTTTAGTACCGCTGGCATATAACTTCGCTGTATATGAGTGGTCAGGGTCGGCTGTTTTGCGACTTGCCAGTAATTTTTCAAGCTGATAGAGAAATCCCCATTCAGTTTGTGCCGGAGCAAAGCAACTGTATGTACCAAAGTGGCAGGTAGGACCCATTGGATCTGTGAGTGCTAACAGGGCATCATTGTCACAATCAGGATAGATATTGACCAAATTAAGAAAATGGCCGGAGTTTTCACCTTTGGTCCATAGACGTTGTTTACTGCGGGAAAAGAAAGTGATTTTGCCTGAACTGATAGTAATATTCAGTGCTTCTTTATTCATATAGCCCATCATGAGAACATCGCCGGATATAGCATGTTGCACAATAACCGGCATCATATAAGCAACTTTTTCCCAATCCAGTTTTTCGATTTGTTGTGCGGTCAGCAAGTTCTTATCTCCACGCCGTGTTGTGAAAGGTACTGTTTTAATTCACCAATATTGATAATGTGTTTATGGAATACAGATGCTGCTAATGCACCATCGACATTTGCCTGTTTAAAGGCATCAAGAAAGTGTTCTGGTGCGCCTGCGCCGCCAGAGGCAATGAGAGGAACGTGACAAACGTCCCGTACCTGTTTTAGTTGAGTCAGATCGTAGCCATTGCGGACACCATCCTGATTCATCATATTGAGTACGATTTCACCTGCGCCACGTCGTTGCGCTTCTTTTACCCAATTGAGGGTTTGCCATTGGGTGGCTGTTGTGCGTTTTTCGTCACCGGTAAACTGATAAACTTGATAGCGACCAGTGCCTTCATCAAACCAAGTGTCAATCCCTACGACAATGCATTGAACGCCATAACGGTCGGCCAGACGGGTAATTAAGGTTGGATCGGCCAGTGCAGGGGAGTTGATAGAGATTTTATCTGCCCCAAATGAGAGAATTTGCCCTGCATCTTCGACGGTTTTAATGCCACCGGCAACGCAAAAAGGAATATCGATCACTTCCGCAACTTTGGCAACCCAACTTTTATCGACTACCCGTCCATCAGATGAAGCAGTGATATCGTAGAAAACCAGTTCATCTGCGCCTTCTGTTGCATAACGTTGAGCGAGTGGCACAATATCGCCGATAATTTCGTGATGACGAAATTGAATGCCTTTAACTACTTGCCCGTCACGAACATCAAGGCAAGGGATTATGCGTTTTGCCAGCATTGAATTGCCTCCGTCAGGGTAAATTTCTCATCAAGTAATGCGCGACCAATAATAACCCCGGCTACACCGCTGGCAGGCAGAGAAGCGATATCATTTAACGTGCCGATGCCCCCCGAAGCCTGAAACGCGATTAGTGGATAACATTGGCAAATTGCCCGATATAATTCGACATTTGAGCCGATGAGAGTGCCGTCGCGGGAGATATCTGTACACAGTACATATTTCAACCCGCAAGGCAGATATTGCTCAATAACCTGTTCCAGAGTGACAGAGGAATTCTCCTGCCAGCCATTAATGGCAACCTGTTTTATGCCGGTATCATTGATACGGACATCCAGCGCCAGCACAATATTTTCCGCGCCATAACGTTTAAACCATTGGGTAACTAGTGCCGGTTGCTTTATGGCGATAGAGCCGAGCACTATTCGGTTGGCGCCTGCATCAAGCAATGTTTTCACATCTTCTTCTGTACGGATGCCGCCGCCAACCTGAACAGGTATAGAAACCGCGGCAAGTAATTTGCGCAGTAGAGGGATCTGGCGGGCGGATGGATCTTTAGCGCCGGTTAGATCGACCAGATGAAGCCGTTTTGCTCCCTGTTGTTCATATTGTTGGAAGTGGGACAGAGGATCGTGTTGATAATCCCGTTGCCGAGCATAATCCCCCTGATGTAACCGTACTACTTTGCCATCAATCAAATCTAATGCGGGTATGATCATTGTGCTTACATCTCCAGAAAATTCTTTAATAGTCTGGCTCCGGCAGCACCGGAACGTTCAGGGTGAAACTGCACGCCAAAGAAGTTATCTTTGGCGATTGCGCTGCTGAAAGTATTGCCATATTCAGTTTGCGCAATGGTGTAGGCATTCAGTGGGATCGCGTAGCTATGGACAAAATAAAAATAGGCATTGTCTTCAATACCACGGAATAGCGGGTGTCCGGCTTTTGGCAGAACTTGATTCCAGCCCATGTGTGGCAATGGAAGCCCGTGATTAGCCATTTTTTGGACGGGGGAAGCAATAACTTCGAGTAGGGAGATATTATCACCTGTAACATTATCGCTTTCTTCGCTGGTGGCAGCGAATAGCTGCATGCCAAGGCAAATACCTAACACAGGTTGGCTGAGTACTTTAATTAACGATATAAGTTCCCGTTGTTTCAATTGATCCATTGCAGCACTGGCAGTGCCGACGCCAGGCAAAAGTAATTTATCTGCTGCCAGGATCGTTGCTACTTCCTGACTGATTTCAGGTTGATAACCTAATTTTCGGATAGCATAAGCTACCGATGACAAGTTAGCGCAGCCAGTATCGAGAATGACGATTTTCATCACAGAACCCCTTTGGAGCTAGGCAATGTATCGCCTTCTATCCGAATCGCCTGACGTAGTGTTCGGCCAAAAGCTTTAAACAGGCTCTCTGCTCTGTGATGATCGTTGCTGCCTTTCGTTTTCAGATGCAGTGTACAGGCCATTGCATAAGAGAGTGAACGAAAGAAGTGCTCAATCATTTCAGTACTCAGATCACCTACCCGCTGGTGTTTGAATTCAGCTTTATATTCCAGATGAGGGCGACCGGAGATATCGAGAGCACAGCGGGCAAGGCATTCATCCATTGGCAACACAAAACCAAAACGGCAGATACCCCGTTTATCTCCTAAAGCCAGTTTCAATGCTTCCCCTAATGCCAGACCGGTATCCTCAACGGTGTGGTGATCATCAATACAGAGATCGCCTTTAACCTGAACATGCATGCGGAAACCACCGTGGGTAGCAATCTGATCTAACATATGGTCAAAAAAACCGACACCGGTATTGATATCGCTGCCACCTTCATGATCAAGCCAAACGTCAATATTGATACATGTCTCTTTAGTGACACGTCGAATGTGAGCGTGGCGATTTTTACGGGTTAGTTGTTCACTGATGGCAGACCAGCCAAGGTTTTTCGGATGATAACGCAACCCCTGAATGCCCATATTTTTTGCCAGTTGCAGATCGGTTTCCCGGTCACCAATCACATAGCTGTTAGCGGTATCCATCATGCTTTCTGCCAGATATTTTTCCACTAGTTTTATTTTTGGCTTACGGCAATGACAGTTCTCTTCTGGTTTGTGAGGGCAGATTAAAACTTCATCAAAATGGATACCTTGAGAATTGAAAATCTGCATCATCAGGTTATGTGGCGGTTCAAATTGTTCTAATGGAAAACTATCTGTGCCAAGACCATCCTGATTGGTGATCATAATCAGTTTGAACCCCGATTTTTGCAGGGCAAGCAGAGCAGGAATAACCTCGGTTTCCAGTACCAGTTTATCCAGACGATCAACTTGAAAATCTGTTGGCGGTTCAGTGATCAGTGTACCATCCCGATCAATAAAAAGGAGTTTCTGGTTCATCAGTTTGCTGTCTCCTTTGGTTGTTCATTTACAGTGGAAAGGGCGCTGATGGCTTCAACCACTCGCTCACACTCTTTACGGCTGCCGATGGTGATCCGCAGACAACCCTCTAAACCGGGCTGTTTGCGCTGGTCGCGTAGGATGATGCCCTGATGCCATAATGTTCTGAAAACAGTTTCTGCGTCATAGAATTTCACCAATATATAGTTAGTTTCACTGGGGAATACTTTTTCAACGATGGCTAATTTATTCAGCGCCTGTTGTAAGTCATTGCGGTTTTCCCTGATCTCAACGACACGTTTTTGCATAATTGCGATGCCTTCTGCTGTCAGTGCCTGTGCTGCAATATCTGCAACAGGAGTGGAAAGCGGGTAAGGTGCAATCACTTTTAACAACAGAGTGATGATATCCACAGATGCGAGAGTAAATCCACAGCGCAGACCGGCTAAAGCAAAAGCTTTCGAGAGGGTTCGCAAAATGACTAAATTTGGATAGTTTTTTAGCCAGCCTGCGATACTATTTTCCGGGCAAAATTCAATATAGGCTTCATCGATAGTGACAATTGCGCGATTGGCGGTCAGTTCCAGAATTTTACGCAATGAATCAGGATTAATTGAGTTTCCTGTTGGGTTATTAGGGCTACAGATATAGATCAATTTTACCCGGTCAAGGTTATTTTCGATCGCTTCGATATCCAGTTGCCAATTTTCTAGTGCAGCAATTTTCTTTTGTTCGACACCAAAAGCTTCAGCGCTGACACTGTACATACCATAAGTCGGAGGGCAAAACAGAACCACATCTTGTCCGGGTTCACAAAATACGCGGATTAGAAGTTCAATGGATTCATCAGCACCACGACAGGCTAATACTTGCTCGGGTTGTAAACCGGCATAGGCGGCATAACGGCGGATAACCGAGGCGGGCTGGCAGTCAGGATAGCGGTTCAATGTTTGCTGAGTGCATTGGAAATCAGGGGCTAGTGGGTATTCATTGGCATTCAACCAAACATCACCCTTGCCGCCAAGGCGACGAGCAGACATATAAGGGGTTAATTTGCGGATATTTTCTCGTGCCAACCGGTTGGCGTCAAAAATGTTATTCATATTCACTCCTTGACCGGCAATATTCAGCGCCGCCACACGTAAAGTGACAGCGTTTTTATGAGCGGTCAGTTGTTCTGCTTGCGCCAGTGTTTCAATGGTCTGAGATAGGTTCAGCAGCCCTTGCGGCGTCAGTTGTTGAATTGTCATACGCTTTAAGAAATCTGCCAGACCAAGGCTGGAATAGGTTGAGGTGTAGCCATAAGTTGGTAATACGTGATTGGTTCCTGATGCGTAATCTCCCGCAGATTCCGGCGACCAGTCACCGAGAAAAATGGAACCGGCGCTAGTGATTTTTTCAACCAGTTGTTCTGGTTGACGAGTTTGAATAATCAGGTGCTCTGGGCCATAGCGGTTGCTGATTTCCACACACTGTTGCAGGCTTGTTGTCACAATAATTCGGCTGTGCGCTAATGCCTTGGTGGCAATTTGATTGCGGGAAAGCAGGGTAAGCTGTTTTTCGATTTCCGCTATCACTTTTCTGGCTAACGCTTCATCAGGTGTAACCAATATCACTTGTGAGTCAGGACCATGTTCTGCTTGTGAGAGTAAATCGGCAGCCACAAAGATGGGGTTTGCTCCCGCATCGGCGATAATAAGCAGTTCCGATGGGCCGGCAGGCATATCGATGGCGGCACCATCTACGCGCTGACTAACTTGTCTTTTGGCCTCAGTGACATAAGCGTTACCTGGACCAAAGATTTTATCTACTTTGGGTACGGATTCTGTTCCAAATGCCATAGCGGCAATGGCTTGAGCACCACCAATCTGGAATATTTCCGTAATTCCACACAGTGTGGCTGCATAGAGAATTTCATTGGCAATCGGTGGCGGGGAACAAAGTACAACTTTATGGCAACCCGCTATTTGAGCAGGTATTCCGAGCATCAAAACGGTAGAAAGTAATGGTGCAGAACCTCCGGGGATATAGAGCCCGACAGAATCGATAGGCCGTGTTACTTGTTGACAATAGACCCCAGGTTGGGTTTCTACTTCGATCTTTATAGGCTTCTGCGCTTCGTGGAAAACGCGAATATTATTCATTGCCTGTTTCATTGCCTGTTTAATGTCGTCATTCAGGCTGTTTTCCGCGGCAGCGATCTTTTCCGGCGAAATACGGATATTTTTAATAACCGTTTTGTCGAAACGGCGGCTGAATTCACGCAGAGTGTGATCGCCATACTCTTTTACCGCATGCAGAATGTGTTCCACTGTATGGGAGATTTCTACGGAAGCTGAAATAGCAGGGCGTGTTAGTAAAGCGTTTTGCTGGTCATCATGGCATTCCTGCCAATGGATCAGGGTATCGAAACGGTCAGTCATTTTCGTTTACTCCATCATTTTTTCAATCGGCAAGACTAAAATGGAGCTGGCGCCAAGGGATTTAAGCTTCTCCATCGTTTCCCAAAACAGTGTTTCACTGCTTACCATATGCATGGCAACGCGGTTCTGATCCCCCGCCAGCGGTAAAATCGTTGGACGTTCCGCCCCTGGTAGCAGAGCAATCACTTCTTCAAGTTTTGCACTTGGTGCGTGCAACATGATGTATTTGGATTCACGGGCCTGAATTACCCCTTGAATGCGGGTCAACAGTTTCTCAATCAATTGCTGTTTATCGGCGGGCATTTCTCCATCACGTTGAATAAGACTGGCCTTGGAACGGTAGATAATTTCTACTTCCCGCAGACCATTCGCTTCCAGTGTTGCGCCAGTTGAAACCAGATCACAGATGGCATCGGCTAACCCGGCGCGGGGAGCAACTTCAACTGAGCCATTTAGCAGACAGGATTTAAAGTGGATTTTTTTCTGATCGAGATAACGTTTTAGTAGGTGAGGGTAAGAGGTTGCGATACGGGCATTTTGTAAACATTCGACGCCAGTGTAGTTGTAGTCTAGAGGCGCGGCCAGTGAAAGGCGACAAGTACCGAAATCAAGGCGGCGTAAAGTGAAATAACGAGGATCTTCTCCTTGAGCGCGACGGCTTAATAGCGCTTCTTCCAGCACATTTTCACCGATAATACCCAGATCGACGACGCCATCCATAACCAACCCTGGAATATCGTCATCGCGTACCCGCAAGATATCAATGGGCATATTTTCTGCGAATGCAATTAGGCGCTGTTGTTGCAGATTGATTTTAATGCCACAGCGAGCCAGTAATTCTCGTGAATCTTCGCTTAATCGGCCTGATTTCTGCATTGCGATACGTAAATGTGATTTATCTAACATTTTCATCCCCACTTAAAATCGGAAACATAAAAAAACCCTCGGAAGGATCCTTCCGAGGGTTTTTATCGCATTCATGCCACCGGAAGACCCGCTAAACGTCTTCCAGCACACAATCGCCTGAAAGACTAATCAGGATGATGATGATGGTAATGGCTAAATTGAATGCGGATCATAATGGTTTCTCTTTGTTTATGATTGCGGACTGTTTACTGCCGGTTACTTTTATTCACTGACCAACAGAGGTTAAATTTTTTGCTTGCTATTCAACCTATACGATTTGACGGCTTAAAAGCAATCTATTTTTTTAACAATAAATTTATCTCATAATAATGTTTTGTTTTTACTTGAAATATTCCCTCCTATGGGAGAAATATAGGATCAATAATAACAGTGGCTTAATGTTCGGATTGTTTGCATAATCAAAGTAATATCAGGCATAGCAGGAGTGGTGATGAAAAAAGTTTCCATTATCGGTCTGGGTTGGTTGGGGATGCCACTAGCCAAAGCATTGAGTTGTAGTGGTATGCAGGTTGTTGGCAGTAAAACGACGCCGGATGGTGTAGAGGCAGCACGTATGTCTGGTATCGAATGTTATTTGTTACAACTGGAACCTCAGATCAATTGCGCGCTTGATGATTTAGAGCAACTGATGGTAGCTGATGTGATGATTATTACTTTACCGGCAAGCCACACTGCGGGTGGCAGTTATAACTATGTTAGGGCAGTTCAGTTAATTGTCGATACGGCTCTTTCGTACTCTGTGCCAAGGATTATTTTCACCAGTTCTACTTCTGTTTATGGTTTTGTTGCTGGCAATCTCAATGAAGATGCGCCTTTTTGCCCTGAAACACTTTCCGCTCAGGCATTGGTTGAATTAGAGAATTGGTTGCATAAACTGCCAAATATTTCCGTTGATATTTTACGTTTAGCTGGTTTGGTCGGCAGTGGCCGTCATGCCGGACGTTTTCTGGCGGGAAAAAAGGAAGTTAAAGGGGGTAATCAGCCGGTCAATTTAGTTCATCAGGATGATGTTATTTCAGCCATTAATCTGTTAATTCAGAGGACTGACGGTGGGCATATTTATAATTTATGTGCGCCTGTTCACCCAACCAAAGCTGAATTTTACCCTAAGGCCAGTAATCAGCTTGATTTAGTTCCACCTGAGTTTTCCAGAAAAGAAACTCAGGTGAGAAGCAGAATTGTTGATGGCAGCCGTATTTGTCAGGAATTAGGATTTAAGTATCAATATCCCGATCCCAGATGGATGCCAATGAGCTGATTTTTCTCAACTTAACTCAATCATGACAATTTCTTTGAACGCTGGTCTTTCTGCCATTAACTGATACCAGCGTTCAATATTTGGCAGAGATGGACGTTTGATTGGAATATTAAGCCAGGGATAAATCATGGGCCCTAATGCAATATCTGCCATGCCAAATTTATCGCCAGAAAGATATTGCTGTTCTGCCAGAATGTTATCGAGCACTTTCATCAGTTTTTCGATTTCAGCCAGGGTTTGTTCTATTTGTTTTTGATCCCGCTCTGCTTCCGGTGTGCGAATAAAACCTATCATGAGTTGTCTGATATAAGGAAACAGATGTGAACCAACCCAATCCATCCATTTATCCGCATTCGCTCTTTCCTGTAGATCTTGTGGATAAAGTATATCTTTACCAAATTTTGCGGCAAGATAACGAACAATTGCGTTGGATTCCCACAAAATAAAATCGCCCTCCTGTAAACAAGGGATTTTTCCATTCGGATTCATTTTCAAATATTGCGGGTCATCCAGTTTGCCAAATTTACCGCCAATATCTACTTGATTATACGGTACACCGAGTTCTTTCAGACACCAGAGCACTTTTTTTACATTGGAAGAGTTTTTACGGCCCCAAATGGTTAGCATGAGCTTCTCCTTGAATCGGGATGATAAGAAAATCGTCTATTTGTTACCAATAACCTCTATCAGGTTAAATGAAAACCCATGATCGGCACAATCTTTACACTGTTTACGTTGGTTTCTTGTCGTACAACATTTTATATTAATAAGAATTTGACATTTTTTCTTATTAAGTAAAGGGGAACGATGATGAAGAAAAATCTGGCGATGACGATGAAATGTGTGATTGCGGTGCTGATAGTGGCATCAATGGTAAGTGCCCGTGTTTATGCATCGGATGAACCTGTTGTTCCACCCGTGGACGCTAGAGCTTATGTGTTAATGGATTATGACAGCGGTAAAATTCTGGCTGAGGGTAATCCCGATGAGCGGCTTGATCCAGCCAGTCTGACAAAAATTATGACCAGTTATGTTGTCGGTCAGGCGATAAAAGCAGGAAAAATTACGTCGGAAGATGTCGTTACTGTGGGAAAAGATGCTTGGGCGACGGGAAATCCCATACTGAAAGGTTCTTCGCTTATGTTTCTTAAACCCGGTGACAGGGTAAAAGTGATCGATCTGAATCGTGGCGTTGTTATTCAATCTGGTAATGATGCCAGCATCGCTTTGGCTGATTATGTGGCGGGCAGTCAGGATGTATTTGTTAGTCTGATGAACAATTATGCAAAAGCGCTTGGGTTGACTAACACCCATTTTCGTACGGTTCATGGATTGGATGCTGAAGGCCAATTCAGTACTGCTCGTGATATGGCGGTATTGAGTCAGGCGATGATCCGTGATGTTCCTGATGAGTATGCTCTGCATAAAGAGAAAACATTTACCTTCAATAAAATCCAACAGCTTAACCGTAACCGATTGTTGTGGAATAAAAATATGAATGTCGATGGTGTGAAAACAGGATATACCAGCGGTGCCGGTTATAATCTGGTTGCTTCAGCGACAGAGGGATCTATGCGGCTGATTTCTGTGGTGTTAGGCGCACCAAGTGATCGGGTTCGTTTTGCTGAAAGTGAAAAATTACTTGCATGGGGATTCCGTTTTTATGAAACGGTAACACCTATTAAAGTTAGCGAGCCGTTTGTTTCAGAAAAGGTTTGGTATGGCAAGCGTTCAGATGTTGCTCTCGGCGTAGAAAAAGATGCGGCGATCACTATTCCTCGTGGGCAGTTAAAAAATCTGAAAGCCAGTTACACATTAAATCAGACTCCATTAACAGCGCCTTTGACGAAAAATCAGGTTGTTGGTGTGATTAACTTCCAATTAGGGGATAAGGTCATTGAACAACGTCCTTTGGTGGTTAAAGAGGCGGTAGAGGAAGGTAACTTTTTTAGCCGTATTTGGGATTTGATTGTGATGAAAGTTAGTGGTTGGTTTAAGGCGATTTTTGGTTGATTTGACGTCAATATAAGGTTTATGTGGCAGGTTGGGTGGATTTATATTCTTTCTGATTTAGGGCGCGGTATTTTGCCGCGCACGTTTTACACTTATTTTTTTCCATCTAGAGAGCAACATTTGCTATTTTTTATAGCAGATCCGTTATACCGGCCTTTGAATAACAAGACACCATCAGGTTTATCTTGCCAGTAAGCCCATAATTCGATCTCAGTTGTGACTGCTCCCCGCCGTAAACGTGCTTACTTTTAAATGCCGGGAAACGCGCTTTCAACTTCGGATTAAAGAAGTTATCAAATGCGGTATTCAGGTTAATCACAGCCTGCTGTAAGGCAATAGAATCATATTCTTTAAGCTAGGCATATTGACGGGATTTTTTTGCCGCTGCCAGCAAAGGATTTAGGTCTTTACGCGGGTTTAAATTTACGCCGTAACGCTTATAAACGTGTTTTTTAATGTGCAGCGCCTTGTTATACGCAAAACGGACCGCACCGAACTGGGCGTTAAGATACCTTCATATCGGAGTTCATAGCTAGTAGAGAATCCTGTTAAATAGCCATTTCTGAATAGAATACAGATTAATAGTAGTAAGCGTTATTGATATTTGTCAAGAAAATGGGGTTTAATTGGGTTTTTATTATTTTATAGGTAATATTAGATAGGAAATTAATTTGTAAAAAATTAAAATATCAATGTTCAGAAATAGATTTAATACAATTGTTTTAATATGTTGTTATCGGGTGTGTTAAATATATGATTAATAAATTTATTAGAGTTAATTTTAGGTCTATTATTGTTTTTTTTATTACTCTTGTAAGTTTTTATTTTCTATTTGAAATGGTTTTTAAATTCATTGAATATAGATTAATGACACCGAAATAGCATTATTGAAATAAGATATTATTTATTAATTATCGTGAATTTAAAGCGGTGTTGTTAGAACAGGCAGAACCTTGTGATTAAGGTTCTGCCTGGAGAAGGGAGTAACTGGTAGAAAATATTTTTAGCTTTACTCAACATCAGCTTAGTTCTACCAGAGAAATACTACACTCAATTTCTATTGTAACAATAAGGAATTAGGTGGAGCTATTTAGCAATTTATGACTTTATATTAAGAAGCCAATAATGTTGCGTTGTAGATATAATTGTAACCACCAGGAGAAACCGCTGATGAAGAAGTTATATTTACACGTTTGTTATTACTGCAAGCGTTCAGAAGAAGATGATACAGTGCTGAACCTCTGTAGTCCTGAGCATTCCACCATAACAGATAGTTAAATTTGCCGTTAGGGAATTGCATAGTGACAGTCACTTGCAATTGGTTTTGATCAGGTGCAGCCTGAACTGAAGTTACTGTACCAACAGCGAAATAGTAATTAGGGTTTGGAGAAGTCTGTTCAGGTTTATTTTCTGTTACCGCTTCATTAGAAGAAGGATTTGTATAGTTCATCGTGTTAACCTTTTAATTTAACGTAATTGAAAAATAGAAATTTTTACTAAAATGTACGGAGAAGTCATTTGTCCGCCGAAGAAATATAAGGTAATTTGTAATTGTAATCTATATTAAAAGTTTATCTGTATTATATAATTATTGATGCTGTTAAAAAGTCGCCAATAATATATTTCCTCTAAATGGTTATAATAATCAAATGCATCACTCTAATCAAAAAATAATATTGATATTTATTTACTACCGTTGAAATGGAGAAATTACAATCTGTTCCGGTGGGCATTATTTATGCAGGATATTCTTATTAATAGAGTATGGGTATGGAAGGGGCGGCAGGAATTGAAGCGTACTGGCAGTATGTGGTGAATGATTTAAATTTTAATTTTCTAGTTGATATTTAAATAAAACATTATGAAATTATTCTTATCCTATAGTATTTCGCATGGATATATATGATTGCAATCTTTGAAATTAATTTACTTAAATCTATTTTGGATTTAATAATACCTAAGTGTATAATATTTTATTAACAATTACAATGTGTAAATATTATTGATGTAATTACGTATGTTGTTAAGTATTTACGGGGTGAAATAAAGAGATGTTGTCCTACCCTGTTTTTAAAGATTGAATGGATAGTATGTGCTATTATTAGAATAATTTCTGAAAGAAATTTTTTTAGTGAAATTAAATTTTAATAATAATATATTGATATTTTTGTGTAAAACAGATAACTAAGTTAATTAATTTTAATTTATTGAAAGTTTGTTTTCTGTTATTTTTATGAGTTTGTTTTTTTATTAAATTTAACTATGGTAGGCAGAACGTTAATATTACGCTCTGCCTTAGATAGGGTAGAATGTGCCGTTATAAAAGTCAGCTTCATTATACCAGAGAAATGTTTTGCCAAACTCCTATCACAACAGTACTGTATTTGGCGATTGATGAGATCGCTTCAGTAAGATTGAATTTCTATTAGGAATCTATTATTTGGCTCAAGCATTTCAACAAGCGATTATTTTACATAGAGATTTCTACGCAATTAATGTAATCGCAGCCGAGAGGACCAACTTTTCCTACGGTGCTTATTTTCACATCTTTCTTAGCGCAAAGCGCTTCCATCAGGACTTTATAAATCGCCATGCCTCTATTGTCTAGCAGATTCCATTTCAAAAGCATTTCTTCACATGTGCCATCATGCATTAATACAGTCACCATAACTTGCATAACTTTGTCTGGCATAACTTTCATTGCAATGATTTTACAGCTACGTAGCATTACGTCATCTACTATATTATTATCTTTAATTAAAGAAGGATGCATGTCATTAATCATAATATAAACTCCAAAATATAATTTAATTAATTGATAAATAAGCCTATATTATCTCAGAATAAAGAACGGAAAACCGTCCGTTTGAGAAATATAAGGTGGTTGGTACTTCTACTATAAAAGCAATCTACATAAGAAATTTTTTTTGCGCTAAAAATATAGGACAGTTAACGTTTTTAATTGGCATATAACATTTTCTCTAACACATATAACTATAGGTGCCATTTATAGGTTGTCAAATAAATTTGAAAAAATAATGTAATTGCCTGATATATAGAGTCATTTTATTAAAAAATAGAAAATAAATTGTTGATGTGATAAATATAAAATAACTGGGATTTTTTATATCGTATATAATTAGATTAAATTAAAATATAATTGAAAATTTATTTATTTTGAATGATTAGTTTGATAATTAAAATTTTTAATTATATTTTTGATTGTTGTAAGTAAATATGGTTAATTTATTTATTTGAAATTTATATAAATATTAATGTGAATGAGATATTGTATGTGTTTTTTATAAAAAAAATTTTTCTTTATGAAGTGTTCGTCTATTATTTAAAAAACTCAATAGTGTATAAAATAGAAATGTCACTAACTATTTCAATATTAAGGTTAAATTGTATTAGAATAATTTTATATTTATCAATAAATTAATGTTATTAGAAATATACCCTATGGATTTCAAGATGGATCGCGACGGCAAGGGAGTGAATCCCCGGGAGCATAGGTAACTATGTGACCGGGGTGAGCGAGTGCAGCCAACAAAGAGACAACTTGAAAGATAACGGGTATAGTGCTTTAGCAGTAACACATTTAAGGTAATACTGGAGAGGCAGTTATAAATTGGCATGACAATATAGTGTTAAACCGTTGTTGGGAAAATAATTATCGTTTTTTAATGGGCGTATAGGCTCATTATTCTATGATGAAAAGGTGGTTATATGTCATATCTTGATCCGTTAGCGCTTTCTATCCGTTTTGGAAATCGCAATAATTTAGGTGATGACAAACGGTGGACGGATAAACCTAATCCTCTCCATAAGCTTAATCAGGAGCAATTTACTTACATTTATGAGGATAGTCTGCACTTTCTTTATGGTCGATATAGATTCAATCCAAGTAATGGACGAGATAATATTTTGACAGATATGCAGGTGTCGAAAATCAAGACGGGGAAATATATTGATCAATATGGTCATGATGAACAGTATGAGGTTCTTGGTTTCCTTGGTGGCATGGGAACATTTCCTTTACATTCAATATTCGGTACGTTTAGAACAGAAGAAGTCGATCTGATTAGTTACTATTTTTATATTGCATATGTATTGACGGATAATTATTCAATTCATAATCGTTATTTTTACCAAGGTTATCCAATGGGGCCTAATAACGATGAGGGGTTAGATTATATTCTTATGTGGAACGCCGTTGATATCATTCCACCACCGTATAAGCCGGGTTTGCCACGATATTTCCCGTTGATTAATGGTTATATTCTCTTTCCTTCAGCAACTGAGGCTGTAGTTATCTCTAATATTTCTACCGATGCCAAGTTTATCCGTCTTGAGGAGACTGGCAATAGGTTTCCTTTTACTGGAGAGATTGCGACCAAGACGCCTTATATCCTGACAGATAAGTTGTGGCAACAATGGGACGAAGAAGAGCAGCAGGAGGTACCAATAGACGAACGGGGATATTTCAACGAAGACGATTTATGGCAATATGATGAACAGCAGGGGGATTGGGTGAAGTGGGTCGTGTAGTTTAAATTTTTCCGCTAGCTAGCTCATGTCATTATTCGGTTGCTGCCCGCTTGAAGAGAACAGCAACCAAATATTTATTATGCAAACAGTGAGTAGAGGACAGCAGAGATAGCAACTAACCCCATAAAGACGATAAACAGATTACTCAGCTTGCCGCTATATTTGCGCATTGCAGGAACTTTGCTGATTGCATACATTGGCATAAGGAACAGCAACATTGCGATAATAGGACCACCTAATCTTTCGATCATTTCCAAAATACTTGGATTCAGAGTAGCGACAATCCAAGTCGTTACTAACATGAAAATGGACGTGATACGATTCAGCTTTTTAGGCTCAATAGTTTT
The DNA here is from genome assembly GCF_042879355.1 of Photorhabdus sp. RM71S. Classification (NCBI taxonomy): domain Bacteria; kingdom Pseudomonadati; phylum Pseudomonadota; class Gammaproteobacteria; order Enterobacterales; family Morganellaceae; genus Photorhabdus; species Photorhabdus sp. RM71S. Next base: position 92,354 of record NZ_JBHFKV010000009.1, read on the forward strand.
ACCTTGGTCACGCAATGTCTTAACCACGATACCATTAAAACCTTCACGCGCACCCAGATAATGGCCAAGGAAAGATTTGGTAATTGCTATGAATGCAATAAACGGAGCGATGTAGGCAATCACTGGTGTATTAAAGTGGTTAGCCAGATAAGACAGAATAGAAATATTTTGTGCTTTGGCTTCTGCCAGATTTTCTGGAGACAGGCTCAATACGCAGCTGAATACGAAGAACATCACGGTTACAACCATCATGATATGGGCGTAAGCCAGAATGCGGGAGCATTTTTTCTCAGCATTTTCACCATATTCTCCACGTTTTGCCACAGCAAACGCCGAGATAATTGGCGAGTGGTTGAAGGAGAACACCATTACTGGGATCGCTAGCCATAGAGTGATGAGCAGCCCATGACTTGCACTCGATGCAGAAACGCTGATGTTTTCGAAGATTGCGGTATTCCAGTTAGGGATCAGATAAAACGCCAGTAGCATCAAAACGGCAACAAATGGGAATACCAGCACGCTCATTGCCTTAACAATAGCCTGTTCACCGAAACGGATGATGGTCATTACGCCAATGATTAGGATCAGAGCCAGCAGAGCACGGGGAGGTGATGGCAGATGTAATTGGTGAACAATAAAGCTGTCTACGGTGTTGGTAATAGCAACGCTGTAAACTAAGAGGATTGGGTAGATAGCGAAGAAGTAGAGCAGGGTGATAAGTTTGCCTGCCAGATTGCCAAAGTGTTCTTCTACGACTTCGGTAATATCTTCGCCAGGGTTTTTACCGGATAGAACGAAACGGCACATCCCGCGGTGGGCGAAGAAAGTCATTGGGAAAGCCAGTAGCGCCATCACCAAAAGAGGTAGTAGGCCACCAATACCGGCATTGATGGGTAAGAATAATACACCGGCACCAATCGCAGTACCATATAAGCCAAGCATCCATACTGTATCTGATTTACGCCAGGTTTTATAATCGCTTGGGCTGGTCGCCTGCGATGCTATCGTACCTGTTTGAGTCATATCCATAGTTATCTCCGAGAATAACGCGGTAAATTAAAAAATGAAATTACAATGCCGCAAGTATGCAATAAATGCAAATACATGTGGCCTAACTCTTTCTTTATAAAAAATAAATTTTTCAAATATCTCTGGTGTTTATTTAAACGTTTTTATTACCACATTAACATCTTGGTCGAAAATTGGACTTTAAATTAACAAGCCGAAATTTTCGCTTTACTTTCTTTTTTGAAAGAAAGTCTGGAAATTTTAATACCAGACTTTTGATAGCGGCAAGATAGCGATTTTTAGTGAATAGTACCGTGATCATAGTCTCAAATGCGGAATATATCTCGAAAAGTCATCATATTACGAGATTTAGTGTAATTGTTGTCTAAATATTGCAAATTTTAATGAGTTCAAATTATAGCCTCAATTTGCCCATGACTCAACTCTTATTATTCTCTTATGTTTTTGTTATTTCTTGTCTATTCGTTTACATATTAATGAATGAAAATGGCAAATAGAGTAAATGGTTAATAAATTGATAAATATCAATTTTTTACCAGATTTTAAAATAGATATCTCTTATGTAATGTTTGTATCTTTGTGAAAGATATAGATAAAACCAGAATAATAGATTAATAGCATCAATAATATGAATGAAAGATGTGCTAGCCATTCTTTGATCAAGTTTTAATAATCTCTTTCGTTATATATCTATTTACATAGTGATTTATATAGATTTATTGATTTATATGAAAATCGTTGAGTTGAATTTAAGCGCAAATAAATGCTAAATAGGGTACAGGATATTACCCTGCTGGTTAACTCATGTCCATTTTGGTATGTAAAATTAGCCAATAATTTCTAATAAAAAGACTTTGGTTGAAATAGCGTTCGTTTATCTCAAGTCACTAAGTTGCATTTATGTTGCTAGCTTTTTATCCAGCCTTTACGGATAGGAAAAGCGCAGCAATGTTGGTACAGACTGTTCAATCTTTTTTGTAAACGTTCACCAGACAGGCTCCATATTATTTGTGCAAAAGTGCATCCCATTAGGCTGACGATAAATGCCCCGACCATATCCATCGGCCAGTGAACGCCTAAATAGACTCTGGCCCATGCAATTGCCAGTGCAATCGCCATCATGCATAAGCCCGGCCAAATCCTATACCAGAATAAAAAGGATAAAGCGAAAGTGAAGACGGTTGTTCCATGATGACTTGGGAATGAGGTTGTTGGCGCGTGAGGAAGAAAGTTATAACCAAAACCTTCTGCAAAAGGGCGGTCGTGAGGGCAGAGTAAACCGATACAGTATGAAGTTAGCATAGCAAAACAGAAGGCAACGGTGGTTTTACTGACGATAACCCGATGATAAGGGCGAGTACGCTCTGAACTCCAGAACCAGAAACTAGCCAATATTAGAGGGAAAATAAGAACCAGGTATTTTGCAATAAACGTCGCTATTGCAATCATGGCTGGTGATGATTCAGGCGTAGCATTGAAAAAGGTAAACAGATCATGATTTATTTGTTCTAACAAATCGGGCCTCACATATAGTCACTTATGTACATCACGACAGCCGGACGCAAGAGGGTAAAGTTGGCTGACCTGAGAGTAAAGCGTAATTATCTTAATTGTTGGTGTTATTTATTTTTGGTTTATATTTCCACCAAGGGAATATCTGGCAGTCATCCTGACAAAAACTAATCAATTCATTGATATATATGATGATAATATCTAGATCAGCGCGTTGATAGTATCGGTGGTTGATAGGTTGATCATCTGTAGAATCGGTTATATCCGTCATCTTTCAAGTTGCCTCTTTGTTGGCTGCACTCACTCACCCCGGTCACATAGTTCTCTATGCTCCCGGGGACTCGCTCCCTTGCCGTCGCGATGCATCTTGAAATCTATAGGGTATATGTGTTTATGAACGGTATACTCTTCAGACAATAAAAAAACCCGATAGTCTTGAACCAAAATGGATTAACTATCGGGTTCCTCAATATGGGGATATCAAAGAAAAGCAGTGGCATTAATTCAGACTACGGTTTGGCAAAAAAGTTCTTCGTGATAAGAAAAAAAAACAGATTTTTTTCAATTTGATGAAAATAACATTTTTTGCACAAATCAACCGAGTCCATTGTGACGAATAATCAATGGCGGTTTTTACCGCAGCGAAAGTAAAACGGGAAGTTCGATTATTGTAGCAATTGGTGTTCTTTTACGTACGCTTCGAAGTCAGTGCAGCCACCGATATGTTTCTCATCAACAAAAATTTGCGGGACGGTTTCTACGGGTTTACCAACTGTTTTTTCCAGATCAGCTTTAGTGATACCTTCTGCGTGAATATCAACATAACGGAAGTCAAAGTCATCACGCTGCTCTTTCAGTCGTTCCGCCAGCTCTTTCGCGCGGACACAGTACGGGCAGCCAGGACGACCGAAAATCACAGTAAACATATAAACTCCTCTTGGTTATATTAAAATAATGCGGTTTGATGCGTTACTCATGCTTATTTGATAGCTACTATGCCTGTATCGATCGGTAAAAAAAAGCAGAAATTGCCTTTTGTTTTAATTCATCATACCAATTTTGGTAACAGTGTTTCCGGTAGTATAATGTAGCATCAGGTTGTTAAGAGAGGATGCGATGAAAAGTCATCAAGGCAATATGAGTTCTTTGGCAGATATGCCAAAACAGGTTATCCTGCTAGAAATTGTCGGAATTTTATGCTTAATCCTGTCATATTTGACTATTAATGATATTGTCATCTTAACAGATTTACTAATGACGCCAGAAGCACATGTTGTTATGATTTTCATCGGCATAGGTTGTTTGGTTCCTGCTGCGGTTAATATCATTTGGCGTGCAGTGTATGGCCTCTCTTTTTTGGGAGTTGATCATAAAAAAGAGAGCAAAAATAAGGTAGAAGGTAGTGATAACGGTAAGTAAAAATAATTTATCAGTTATTGGTGATGGCGCGATAAAGAATTATTTCGTAAGCTATAGCGCTTTTTCATTTTCCGTTGTATGGGGTTGTTAGATGAGTTCACTTGTCATTCCTGACTTATCAGTATTGCGTGAGTGGTTGGATCAGCTCAAAATTTCCTACTTTGAGTGCGATTCATGCCAGGCGCTGCATCTACCTCATATGCAGAATATTGATGGTTTATTTGATGCTAAAATTGATCTGTTGGACAATGTAATCTTGTTTTCTGCGTTGGCTGAAGTTAAGCCAACCGCCATTATTCCTTTGATGGCTAATCTAAGCCAGATTAATGCCAGTTCGTTGACAATCAAGGCTTTTCTTGATATCCAGGATGAAAACCTACCGAAATTGGTGGTGTGTCAATCTTTCCTTGTTTCAGCCGGGCTGACTTTTTCCCAGTTTTCTCATTTCTTGCAACAAAGCGAAGAGCAGATTGCGGGGGTGATTTTTGAAATTCACAGTAATAATTTGTTGTATATTAATCGTGATATCGAAATCGAGAGTGACATTGAAGAGGAAGAGGAATCACAAGCTTCTGTTAAGGTGCCGACTTTTACTTTGCACTAATATTTTCAACACGGTCATCCAACCATGCAATGTACGCATTATTCTGCGGGGCACTGTCACTCTTGTCAGTGGCTCGAAAAACCCTATTCTCAGCAGTTAGAAGATAAGCAGCAGAATTTAAAGCAGTTATTACCTCAAGCTATTGTGAAGCAATGGTTACCTCCAATTGCCAGCCAACAAGATGCCTTTCGTAATAAAGCTAAAATGGTCGTCAGTGGCAGTGTAGAACGCCCATTGTTAGGCATGTTGCATCGTGATGGCACGGCGGTTGATCTGTGTCATTGTCCCCTCTATCCAGCGCATTTTCAGCCTGTATTCGATGTTGTTAAATCGTTCATTGCTTGTGCCGGCTTGACGCCGTATAACGTTGCTCGTAAACGGGGTGAACTGAAATATTTGTTGCTGACAGAAAGCCGTCATAGCGGTGAAATGATGTTACGTTTTGTACTGCGTTCTGAAACAAAAATTGCTCAACTGGAGCGTGCTTTACCCCGGTTGTGTGAGCGATTGCCACAGCTTACGGTGATCTCTGCCAATATTCAGCCAATCCATATGGCGATTTTGGAGGGGGAAAAAGAGATTCTGTTTACTGAACAAAAGGCGCTGAAAGAACAGTTCAATGGCATTCCTCTTTACATCCGTCCACATAGCTTTTTCCAGACTAACCCGAAAATGGCTTCTGAATTGTATGCAACAGCAGGGCGTTGGGTTCGTGAACTGAAAATCAGTAGCATGTGGGATCTATTCTGTGGTGTTGGGGGTTTTGGTCTGCATTGCGCAGATAAAAATACCTGTTTAACCGGCATTGAAATCAGCTCAGAAGCCATTGATTGTGCCCGCGATTCGGCGAAAACACTGGGTTTGGAAAACATCGAGTTTCAAGCTTTGGACTCAACACATTTTGCTGTAGCAAAAGATAAAATTCCGCAATTGGTTTTGGTAAACCCACCTCGCCGGGGAATTGGTAAGGTGTTGTGCGATTATCTCAGTAAAATGGCGCCGGATTATATTCTTTATTCAAGCTGTAATGCTCAGACAATGGCGAAAGATATTGCTGTACTGGTTAACTATCGTATAGAAAAGACACAATTGTTTGATATGTTTCCTCATACCGAACATTACGAAGTTTTAACGTTATTGAAGTTAAATTACGATTGAATAACGAAAGAATGTGTGGGGATGGGGTTCCAGTAAGAACACCCAACCCTGTTCAGTTATGGCGCTCAAAAGCGAGTGCACGGCGTTCAATCATCCGCATTAGTAAAGTCAGGATGCCGTTAACGCATAGATAAATCACCCCTGCGGCAATAAAAACCATCACATCATAATTGCGGCCAAATAGAAGCTGGCTGTATCCCATTACTTCCAGCAAAGTAATGGTACTTGCGAGAGAAGTACTCTTGAAAATTAGTACAACTTCGTTGGAATAGGAAGATAACGCCCGCTTAAAAGCGTAGGGCAACAAGATTCGCATAGATTGTGCTTTAGACATTCCCAATGCTTGACAGGATTGCCATTGGCCAGCAGGAATGGCCTTTACTGCGCCATAGAATAGCAGAGTAGAATATGCCGCACTGTTAAGCGCTAGCGTTACCATTGCGCACAGCCAGGGCTCAGACAGTAATTGCCAAAGCCACGGGTACGCTTTTATGGATGGAAACTGCCCAGGCCCGTAATAAATCAGGAAGAACTGTACCAACAAAGGCGTACCGGTAAACAGAGTAATGTAGGTTTTTACCAGTTGTGTCAGTACTGGCAGTTTCATGGTCAGAACCATAGTGAACAAGACGGACATCATGAAAGCAACAAAAAGCGCTGTGACGGTCAGGCTCAGACTGGTTTGCAGACCCGGTAAAATTTGTTGAATATACTCAAGCATCAGGGAGTGCTCCGATCAAAGCGAGTGGTATGCATCTCAATTTTTTTCAGAATAAATTGACTGATTAGAGTGATAGCCAGATAGATAAGCGCCACAATCATATACCAGGTAAAGGGTTCCTGAGTACGTGTGGCAATACTTTTGGTTTGCTGCATGAGATCATTCACACTGATAAGCGATACCAGCGCGGTATCTTTCAACAAAACTAACCATTGGTTACCGAGCCCTGGTAGAGCATGTCGCCACATTTGAGGCATGATCAGGCGGAAAAATATTTCAGCGCGACCAAGACCTAATGCTTGACCGGCTTCCCATTGGCCGGCCGGAATGGCTTTTATCGCACCACGGAGTGTCTGGGATGCATAGGCAGAGTAGAGTAGGGAAAGTGCAATGACACCACAAAGGAATGGGCTGACATAAAAGTCTTGAATATCTATCTGAATTCTGGAGTGCCAGAAGATAAGATTAATGTCAAAGCCATCAGCCAGTGTCATGAGAAGTTGTGATGCGCCGAAGTAAACGAATAGCACGACCAAAATTTCTGGCAATCCTCTGAACAGAGTGACCCAACAGGTGCCAAGTATGGCGAAGGGTTTCCAACGGGCTGATTCCCAAGCAGCAAATAGCATAGCTAAAATCAGACCAAGCACTAATGCAGACACGGCAAGGCCGACGGTGATGCCGGCGGCGCTTGTTAGAGATTGGAATTCATTCATAGAGATTCGGCTACTTATTTAAACCATTTTTTATAAATGATGTCATAAGTGCCATCTCGTTTGATGTCAGCGAGTGCTTTATTCAGCTTATCTTGTAGATCTTTGTTACCCTTACGAACTGCAATACCTAAGCCGATACCAAAGTAATTTTTGTCAGTGACTTTGTTACCTACGGTACTTAAGTTTTCATTCTTTTTCAGCCACTCGTTAACAACGGCAGTGTCACCGAAAACGGCGTCCAGACGGCCATTTTTCAGATCCAGAATGGCATTTTGATAGCTGTCATAAGGAACGGTTTTAATCTCTTTTCGTTGTTCCATCAGATACTTCTGGTGAGTTGTCCCATTCTGAATACCCACAAGTTTGCCTTTCAGCTCTGCGGTACTGGAGACTTTGCCTTTAACGGAGATGAAAACTGCGGAGTTATCGTAATAAGTGTTAGTAAAATCAACCTGTTTCCGGCGCTCGGGTGTGATATCAATACCGGCGGCTAAAGCGTCGAAGCGACGAAATTTCAGACTAGGGATCAGGCTGTCAAAGGATTGGTTAGTAAAGGTACATGTGGCATTAATTTTCTCACAGAGAGCATTGACCAGATCGACATCAAAACCCTGAATTTTATTATTTGCATCAATGAACTCAAACGGAGGATAAGTGGCTTCTGTGGCAAAACGAATGGTCTCTTTTTCCGTGGCGGTTGCAGATAAAGCTACTGTGCCTAAGAGGGTTGCAAAAAGTAGTTTTTTCATCGCTATATCCTATTAATAGTTAGTGTGATAGATAATTAGCAAAGGCTTTGGTTTGTGGTTGAGTAAAATGGCTGATATCACCTTGTTCTATAATGCGGCCGTTTTCCATATATACGACACGGCTTGCGGCCTTACGGGCGATTTCCACTTCATGGGTAACGATAATCTGCGTAATGCCCGTTGCAGATAGTTCATGGATGATATTGACAACCTGTGCTGTGATTTCTGGATCCAGCGCTGCTGTGGGTTCATCAAATAATAAAACCTGGGGTTCCATCATCAATGCTCGTGCAATAGCGACCCGTTGCTGTTGCCCGCCGGATAAGTGTTGTGGAAATCGGCCAGCGAAATCCTCTAAGCGCAAGCGGGAAAGGAGCTTATCCGCTTTTTCCTGCGCCTGTTGCTTGGATAAACCGAGTACGCGACAAGGTGCTTCGATCAGGTTATCCATAACAGTAAGATGAGGCCATAAGTGATATTGCTGAAAAACCATACCTACATTCTGGCGTAGAGAACGAATCTCCTTGGTTCCTGGTGTTTGTTCGAAATCGAATTGATGATTAGCTATATGCAACTGGCCGGATCGTGGTATTTCCAGCAGGTTTAATACTCGCAACAGCGTACTTTTACCGGCGCCACTTGGCCCTAGCAAAACCATCGTTTCCCCTGGAGAACACTCAAGATTAATATCAAACAGTGCCTGCTGGACGCCGTAATAGCAATCAATGCTTTTTAATTGAATACTCATGCTTTAATTCTGAATAGTCAGTGATTTGGTTTGATGCTAAACTCGTTAGCATAATTATGCAATATCTTATGTACAGAATATTATTAATTGATATTTCAATTACATGTATCATTAACGCGTTCTGGCTGCTATTTGTGTGATTTATCAACAAAAGATTATTTATTCTATTTCCATGCCGTGGAAAGATGGATCGACCACAACGAGTAAGCATATTAGGATAAGCAGCGGCAGCGGACGACTTATGATGAATGAAGCGTCCGAACCGTTATTTATGACATCAAGTATTAATTGTGGCTCAACTTTTGGTTAAGTAAAGAATGCCATCAGTAAGGGTGCGAGCAAACTTAGCACAAAACCGTGAACTATTGCTGCTGGAACAATACTGACGCCACCACACCGTTGTAATACTGGCAAGGTGAAATCCATCGAGGTCGCCCCGCTTAATCCTAGAGCGCTTGAGCGATATCGATTGATTAGAACTGGAATGAGCATAATTGCCACCAGTTCGCGTACCAGATCATTAAAGAATGCGGCACTGCCGATTACCGGCCCGTAAGCGTCGGAAAGTAAGATGCCAGAAAGGGAATACCAGCCGTAACCAGAAGCTAATGCTAAACCTGTTTTCACTGGAAGTCCGAGAATAAGTGCCGCAATTGTACCGCCGATAAGCGCGCTGACAGCAATGATAATCGCAATAATAGCACCACGGCGGTTTAGCAATATCTGTTTCAGGCTCATACCGTTGTTACGTAATTGAATACCGACGAGTAACAGTAAAACGATTAAGGCGATTTCACTGGCATGATTGGAGAAGTGCAGCCATGACCAGCCAGTGAGTCCAAATAGGAAACCTAAAATCAGCATGCCACATAATTTCAGTGATTCAAAAACCATATGTAAACGGGAAGGGGGTTTTTCCTGTTTATGCGGGCTGATAATCCAAGGATCGCGCTTTTCAAGCAGGAATAACGCCAGCATATTAGCTGTAAAAATACATAAAAAAAATGTTATCGCGTATTGAAAGATAGAGAAGAGGTTACGGCCTAAATCGTCCAACAAAGCCAGGCTGATCCCCATTAAAAACAGGATGATATAGACCATCGCGTTAAGAAGGTGATGAACTGCATTTAACAATACTTTATTATTCAAATGGATAAGATAGCCTAACGTTAATGGCAAAAGAATGATCAGCAGCCCAGAGTACATAATTAACATCCTTTAAAACGATTAACGTCTTTTTATCCAAATTCAGTATAAAAATCGATTGTAAAGACTATAAAAATAAAAGATAACAATTTTTTTACATTAAGAGAATAGCCAGGATAGAGTGAAATGTATTGTTGCTCAAAGAATTTTTTATTCTTAAGGTGGGTGTGTTATTAATAACTTTCAGTGGATATAAAACGTAAAGGGAACGGTATCTATCTGGAATGAGTGGAAATCTCAGGTTTTCGTGGTATTGCAAGAAATAAGTTTTTACTATTTTTCTGAATCCAATGCTTAATATGGTGATATTTAAATGAATTTTATTCGTTCGAAACGTCGATGGGTTGTATTGTTAGCTATTGTGACCGTTATCACATTGGTTCTGGGATATTTTCTGTATAGGCCAGAAGCGATTAAATATCAGACAGTCTCTATCATTAAAGGCGATTTGGAAAAAAATGTACTGGCAACGGGGAAATTGGACGCGGTCAGAAAAGTGGATGTGGGCGCACAGGTAAGTGGTCAGTTGCAGAATTTGTATGTTGAAGTGGGTGATAAGGTGACAGAAGGCCAGTTATTGGCATTGATTGATCCTAAACCTGCGCAAAACCAGGTCAAAGAAGTTGAAGCCACGATCAAAGAATTGAGTGCTTATTTGATAGAAGCCAAGGCACAATTGGAATTGGCGCAGGTGACATTACAGCGTCAGAACAATCTGGCAAAAGTACAGGCTGTCTCACTCCAGGAATTGGATCAGGCTAAAACGGACGTTGAAGTAAAAAGAGCGAAGGTAGAAACTTTGCTGGCGCAAATCAGTAAAAATCAGGCCAGCCTTGATACTGCTCAGACTAATTTGCAATATACCCGGATTACCGCGCCAATGGATGGTATCGTTGTCAATATCAAAACCCTTCAGGGGCAAACAGTCATTGCGGCACAGGAAGCCCCGACTATTCTGACACTGGCTGATCTGGGAACGATGTTGGTAAAAGCGGAAGTGTCAGAGGCCGATGTTATTTACCTGAAACCGGGCCAGAAAGCTTCTTTTACTGTATTAGGCGCACCGGATAAAAATTTTCCAGGGGTGTTGAAAGATATTTTGCCGACGCCAGAAAAGATTAATGATGCCATTTTCTTCTATGCCCGCTTTGAGGTGGCTAATCCTCAGCAACTTTTGCGTTTGCAAATGACCGCCCAAGTGAAAATTCAGCTTGATTCCCATCGTGATGTGTTAATGATCCCGATCTCTGCTCTGGGTAAACAGATTACGCCAACTCGCTATGAGGTGGATATCTTGAATGGCGATAAAGAAGAGAAACGAGAAGTGACCATTGGTGTGCGCAATGATGTAAATGTACAGATTCTATCTGGCCTGAAAGAACATGAGCAGGTGATCACTGGTCGTAGTGAAGAAGTCGAGGATGAGTAATGGATGCGTTACTTGAGCTGAAAGGTATAGAGCGCAGCTATCCCGCTGGTGAGCAGCAGGTAAAAGTACTGGATGATGTCACCTTGTCTATTCATGCCGGTGAGATGGTTGCCATTATCGGCGCGTCAGGTTCGGGTAAATCGACACTGATGAATATTCTTGGTTGTCTTGATAAACCCAGTCAGGGTGAATACCGGGTCGCAGGACAGAATGTTGCTGAACTGAGTGATGATGAATTGGCAGCACTAAGGCGGGAACATTTTGGCTTTATTTTTCAGCGTTATCATTTGCTAACTCATTTGACCGCTGAACAGAATGTGGAAATTCCTGCTATCTACTCAGGAGCCTCTAAAGCGGTACGTCGCCAGAGAGCCATAGAATTACTTGGTCGTTTGGGGCTTGAAGAGAGAACCTGCTATCGTCCGGGGCAGCTTTCTGGTGGACAGCAGCAGAGGGTTAGTATCGCCAGAGCGTTGATGAACGGAGGGCAAGTCATTTTAGCCGACGAACCAACGGGAGCGTTGGATAGCCATTCCGGCGAAGAGGTGATGGCGATCCTCAAACAACTGTGTGAACAGGGGCATACCGTCATTATTGTCACTCATGATCCGAAAATCGCGGCGCAGGCACAGCGCATTATCGAGATCAAGGATGGTCATATTATGAGTGATTCTGGTACGAAAATAAGCAAAAAAGTCACTAAGGTCCCGTCGTCAACATCAAAAATATCTTCAATACGCCAGACCCTTGGGCGGTTTAATGAAGCTTTATTTATGGCATGGCGAGCGATGGTTGCCAACAAGATGCGCACTTTACTGACTATGTTGGGGATTATCATTGGTATTGCTTCTGTCGTGACTATTTTGGTTATCGGAGATGCGGCTCGGGCATCGGTATTATCCGATATTAAAGAGATTGCAACGAATACTATTGATATTTATCCGGGAGAAGATTTTGGCCTTGATGATCCGGTCAGTATGCAAGCGCTAAAAATAGAGGATTCAGACGCGATTAAAGCGCAGCCCTATATTCTGGCGGTTTCACCAGAAATTGAGGGGCAAATGCGCCTTCGTAAAGGGAACATTGATGTTGCTTCAAGAGTGACTGGCGTTGGTGATGAGTTTTTTCAGGTTTATGCTCTGCGCTTTGCTCAGGGAATGGGGTTCTCATTGGATATGATACGCCGTCAGGGGCAAGTTGTGGTTATTGATAAAAATACTCAGCGTAAATTGTTTCCTCACCAGAAAAATGTGATTGGGGAGGTGATTTTGGTGGGTAATATGCCGGCCACAATTGTGGGAGTGATATCTGATAAGAGAGCTGCATTTGGCAGTAGCAAATCATTACATGTCTGGTTGCCTCATAGCACGATGACCAGCCGTCTGATGAACCGAAATTATCTGGATTCAATTACTGTCAGAATAAAGGATGATTATAACTCTAAGGATATAGAAAAGAAGATAGTTCAATTGCTCACTTTGCGCCACGGCAAAAAGGATGTTTTCACCTATAACGTGGACATGATGGTAAAAGCAGCGGAAAAAACGGCTCATACTTTACAACTGTTTTTGACGATGGTAGCGGTAATTTCACTGATAGTTGGCGGTATTGGCGTCATGAATATTATGTTGGTTTCAGTAACTGAACGTACAAGAGAGATCGGCATCCGTATGGCAGTAGGCGCAAGAACCAGTGATGTGATGCAACAGTTTCTGATAGAAGCTATTTTGGTTTGTCTGGTTGGTGGCGTTTTGGGCATTGCACTCTCTTATATGATTGCATTTATCGCTCAATTAGCGCTCCCTGGCTGGAGCTTTGTTTTCCAGCCTGTTGCTTTACTCAGTGCTTTCGCCTGTTCTACCGCAATTGGGGTGATATTTGGGTTTCTGCCGGCCCGTAATGCTGCTCGTCTTGATCCAATCGAAGCGTTAGCAAGAGAATAAGCGGAAATAATATGACGCCGCAGGTAATTGCCTGCGGCGTATGAAAATAATACCTGGTTATGACCCACAGGCCAGGCTATTTAGCCTTTGGGTTCGTTTTCAAGAGGAACAATAATACTGGCATGATTTCCCTTTGGTCCTTGGTGAACGCTGAAATTCACCTTTTGGCCCGCTTTCAGCGTCCGGTAACCGTCCATCTGAATGGTTGAGTAATGAGCGAATATATCTTCTCCGCCGCTTGCCGGGCAAATAAACCCAAAACCCTTAGCATTATTGAACCACTTAACAGTACCTGTCTCCATACTTTTACATCCCTCGTCTAATGATTTCGGTTGAGATGAGCCATTAATATAACAGTCGTAAACAATCACATGTAAACAGTGGCATTATCTATGTTTGTTCACAAAACATACTGTAGTAAAAATCAAATTCTCGTCAAGCACAGAACAAATGTCTGGTTGTTTTGAATGACTAAAGTTTGATATAGATAACGATATGAGTTTCGTTCATGCACTTTTATGCCGAGTTTTCATAGGGGAATAGTCTGTGGTAAAAGGAGTTGCCCAGATAATGATAAGATAAATGGCAACATAATTTATTTGCTGGCAGTGGCTGGTTTTAGAGATTAATCCGTTGGGAAAATAATGAGCGAGTATCATAACAATTTGAAAAGTAAGGAATCTATTAAGGATGAGCGACAACAAAAACTGCAACCGCCGTCAATGTATCAGGTCATTCTTAACAATGATGATTACACTCCGATGGAGTTTGTAGTTGACGTATTACGAAAGTTCTTTTCTTATGATATTGAACGGGCAACGCAATTAATGTTGGATGTCCATTATCAAGGGAAGGCTGTTTGTGGGGTTTATACTGCTGAGGTGGCAGAAACTAAAGCAGCCCAGGTAAATATGTATGCCAGGGAGTATGGGCATCCATTACTTTGTACGCTGGAAAAAGTTTGACCAGGTATACTGATTTTTAGGGGGAGGTGCTTATGCTCAACCAAGAGCTTGAACTTAGTCTTAATATCGCCTTTGCTAAAGCACGGGATAACAGACACGAGTTTATGACCGTGGAGCACTTATTGCTGGCGTTGTTAAGTAATTCATCAGCGCGTGAAGCATTGGAAGCCTGCAAGGTCAATCTGGCTCAATTGCGTAAGGAGCTGGAGAATTTTATTTCACAAACGACACCGTTGTTACCTGAAAATGATGAGCGGGAGACTCAGCCAACGTTGAGCTTCCAACGTGTTCTTCAGCGCGCGGTATTTCATGTTCAATCCTCTGGGCGTTCAGAGGTTTCTGGTGCTAATGTGCTGGTGGCTGTTTTTAGCGAACAGGAGTCTCAAGCGGCTTATTTGCTGCGTAAACATGATGTGAGTCGTCTGGACGTGGTTAATTTCATTTCTCACGGAACTCAAAAAGAGGACTCGGAATCGGATCATCAGGAGACAGGCACGCAATCAGCAGAAGAGCAGCTTACAGGAGAGGATCGGTTGGAAAATTTTACAACTAATCTTAATCAACTCGCTCAAAGAGGACAGATTGATCCATTGATTGGCCGCCAGGATGAGTTAGAAAGAACAATTCAGATATTGTGCCGCCGTCGAAAAAACAACCCATTGTTGGTCGGAGAATCGGGGGTTGGTAAGACAGCTATTGCAGAAGGGCTGGCGTGGCGGATTGTGCAAAAAGATGTACCGGAAGTGATGGCAGATTGTACGATTTATTCGTTGGATATTGGTTCATTGCTAGCGGGAACTAAATATCGTGGCGATTTTGAGAAGCGCTTCAAAGCATTGTTAAAAACCCTTGAGCAGGATAGAAAAAGTATTCTATTTATAGATGAAATCCATACCATTATCGGTGCGGGGGCTGCGTCAGGGGGGCAGGTCGATGCGGCTAATCTGATTAAGCCATTGTTATCCAGTGGACGTATCAGAGTGATTGGTTCTACGACCTATCATGAATTCAGTAATATTTTTGAAAAAGATCGGGCATTAGCGCGTCGTTTTCAGAAGATTGATATTGTTGAGCCTTCACCCGAAGAGACAGTACAGATTATTAGAGGGTTGCGGCCAAAATATGAGGCGCACCATGATGTACGTTATACCACGAAAGCTATCCGTGCTGCGGTTGATTTATCGGTGAAATACATTACTGATCGCCACTTACCGGATAAGGCGATCGATGTGATCGATGAAGCTGGGGCGCGTACTCGTCTGGTGCCGATTAGTCGCCGTAAAAAAACGATTAATGTGTCGGATATTGAATTCGTCGTTGCCCGGATTGCCCGGATTCCTGAAAAAACCGTTTCTGCCAGTGATAAAGATGTCCTAAGAACGCTGGATGAGCGGCTGAAAATGTTGGTATTCGGTCAGGATACCGCGATTGCGGCATTGACCGAAGCTATTAAGATGAGTCGTGCAGGGTTAGGGCAGGATAATAAACCGGTGGGTTCTTTCCTACTTGCAGGTCCGACAGGCGTAGGGAAAACGGAAGTCACCGTACAGCTTGCTAAGGTGTTGAATATCAAATTATTGCGTTTTGATATGTCAGAATATATGGAGCGCCATACAGTAAGTCGTTTAATTGGTGCACCACCGGGATATGTTGGTTTTGATCAAGGAGGATTGCTTACGGATGCTGTGATTAAACATCCTCATTCAGTATTGCTGCTTGATGAGATTGAAAAAGCACATCCAGATGTATTTAACCTGTTATTGCAAGTCATGGATAACGGTACTCTGACTGATAACAACGGGCGCAAAGCGGATTTTCGTAACGTCATTTTAGTCATGACAACGAATGCGGGTGTACGTGAAACACAGCGCAAATCCATTGGATTTAAGCAGCAGGATAACAACTCCGATGCAATGGAAGAAATTAAGAAAGTGTTTACACCGGAATTCCGTAACCGTCTTGATGGTATCATCTGGTTTAATACGCTTTCTATTGAAGTCATTCAACAGGTAGTTGATAAGTTCATTGTCGCCTTGCAAGCACAATTGGATGAAAAAGGCGTTTCGCTGGAGGTCAGTGCGGATGCTCGTCAATGGTTATGTGATAAAGGCTATGATAAAGCAATGGGTGCTCGTCCAATGGCGCGGGTTATTCAGGATAGCTTGAAAAAACCGTTGGCAAATGAACTCCTATTCGGCTCATTAGTTCACGGTGGTTCGGTGAGTATCGGCTTGGATAAGGCAAAACGCATACTGACTTACGATTTCAGCAATGCTTATAAGCAGAAGCCGGAAGATGTAGTGCACTAATAGAAGAGCGACACCACAGGTGAATACAAAGTTGTTAAATACAAAGTTGCTACCTGTGGTGTAATATCTGAAAACGGTAATGAATCAGCGGCTACGGAAGACGATACGGCCTTTGCTCAGGTCATATGGGGTCAGCTCAACTGTAACCTTGTCGCCTGTCAGGATGCGAATATAGTTTTTACGCATTTTACCTGAAATGTGAGCAGTGACTACGTGCCCGTTTTCTAATTCAACGCGGAACATAGTGTTTGGTAGTGTGTCTAGCACAGTACCTTGCATTTCAATATTGTCTTCTTTGGCCATCTAATCCTCTAAGTTTAATAACCATCGTTTTTAACGGGCAAGATAATGCCGAAAAACCCTCATTATGTAAAGGAATGTTGTATTTTAACCCGTTATTTTGCAAATAGTGCATAGTGATATTTATGTTATCAGCAACATGAATCGGTCAAATGTTGATTATAATTCCAGTACTTGTTGTAACCAGCAACCAGGTTTTAATGACCGATTTCTGAATTGATAAAGATACTGAATAAATTCTTCCCTGGGGATCTCTTTTGCACCCAGTGAAGCTGTGTGATGGTTAAGCACTTGGCAATCCAGTAGTTCACCACCGTGTCGCAGAAAATGGTGATAGAAGGCAATGAACGCACATTTGGATGCATTCTCCATTCTGCTGAACATAGACTCACCGCAGAATAGTGTGCCAACGCTGACACCGTACAAACCACCAACAATCCGCTCATTGTGCCAGACTTCTACTGAATGCGCTTGTCCTATCTGATATAATTTTTTATAACCTTGTTGAATATCCTTGCCTATCCATGTTCCTTCCTGCCGTTGAGCACAGAAATGAACCACCTGTTCAAAAGCATGATTCACCGTAATATGGTATGGGGGATTGCGCAGAAACCGGCGTAGGGTTCGGCCGATATGCAATTCACCCGGAATGATTACCGCACGCGGATCGGGGGACCACCAAAGTGGCATTTCACTGGGTAAAAACCAAGGGAAAATACCTTGATGGTAGGCTGCATTTAATCGCTTAGCGGATAAATCTCCCCCGACTGCCAGTAGGCCGTTAGGCTCCGTTAATGCTTCTTTCGGGTGAGGGAAATCATATGAATCAGCATCCAGTTGAATTATTGGCATCATGTGTTACTGCCCCGGTTTAAGACGAATCTGATGTGGTCGCTGATAAAACTGATAATAGCGACCTTGCTGAGCCAGTAATTCATTATGCTGCCCTTGTTCAATAATAGTGCCGCCATCCATGACGTAAATACGGTCCATATGGTCAAGCCCGTACAGGCGGTGGGTGACAATAATCAGTGACTTATGCTGACAATGCTGATGCAATAGAGATAGAATTTGTTGTTCAGTATCCGCATCGAGTCCTTCCGTAGGTTCATCCAGTAACATCAGTGGCGCCGAGTGCAGTAACGCTCTGGCAATTCCCAAGCGGCGCTGTTCACCGCCTGACAACTGACGACCGCCTTCGCCCATCCAGCAGTTTAGTCCCTCATTGGTTTCCAGTAGATTGCTTAAACCTACCTGTTTCAGCACAATTTCTAGTTCATTATCGGTTGCATTTGGTTTTGCCAGTAATAAATTCTGTCGTAAAGTATGACTGAACACATGAACACGTTGTGAAACAACCGATATCATACTGCGCAGAGTTGATTCGTCATAAGCAGTAATAGAATGCTGATTCAGACAGATTGAGCCTGAATCAATATCCCAGGCCCGGGTCAATAATTGTAGCAAGGTAGATTTACCACAACCGGTTTTGCCTAACAGCGCGACATGTTCCCCTGCTTTCAAGCAGAGAGAAACATTTTTCAGGACGGCCATTGGCTGATCAGGATAAGTGAAACTGATATTTTTGATATCAATACTGGCTTGAGCTGAACTTTCCGGCCCTGATGTAGGAAAGGTTACTTCCGGTTCTTGTTGCATCAATTGAGAAACCCGGGTTGCAGAGGTAATGACCTGTCCTAGATGTTGAAATGCAACAGTGACGGGGCCCAGAGTTTCAAATGCGGCAAGAGAACAGAAGACGAACAGTGCGATTAATGCCCCCGGTTGTTTGTTTCCCCCCACGCCGTTAGCTGCCAGCCATAAGATCAATGTGACAGTCATACCGGTGGCAAAAATCATAACTGCCTGTGACAAGCCGGTTAGATTCGCTTGCTGTTGCTGACGTCTTAACCAACGTGACTCAATATCAGCCATTGACTTGCGGAAACGGCCAGCAGCACCGAATACCATCAATTCGGCTTGTCCTTGCAATGCCGCTGTGAGTTGGGTGCGGTATTGACCACGCAGAATAGTCAGATTGTGGCCAACGGATTTACCTGCGTTATAAAATACTGATGGCAGCAGGATCAACAGAGCCAGCATAATACCGCCAAGGATATAGGCTAATGTGAGATCCAGAAAGCCAAGGCCGAAAGTGAGGACCATGATAACGATAAGAGCTGATAATATCGGCGAAATCACCCGTAAATAGAGATGATCCAATGTTTCAACATCAGCAACTAGTCGGTTTAATAATTCTCCTTGGCGAAAACGAGCTATTCCTCCCGGTGAAAGTGGCAAGATTTTCTGAAAGGCAAAAACCCGTAAATGTGCCAATACCCGGAAAGTGGCATCATGGCTAACCAACCGTTCAGCATAGCGCCCGGCAGTTCGAAGAATGGCTGAGCCACGGACACCGGCCGCCGGTAGCATATAGTTGAATGTATAACCGGCAAGACCTGCTAGTGCTGCGCCTGCAAGGAACCAGCCAGAGAGGGTCAGTAAACTTATGCTGGCGAGTAGTGTAACAATGGTCAGAACCATGCCTAAACTGATAAGAAACCAATGACGGCGATAGAGCGCCAGAAAAGGAAGCAATACCCGCATAATTACAGCTCCTTACTTCGATGGGATAACAGGCGGGTGAATACCCCTTGAGATTGGCTTAGCGACTGGTAATCTCCCTGTTCAATAATCAACCCCTTTTCCATGACCCAAATCTGATCATATTCCAGCGTTTCTTCCAATTGATGGGTAACTAACAGGGTCGTCTGATGATGAGATGCCTGATTGAGTGTTTCCATCACCTGTTGTTCGCTATGCGCATCCAGGCTGGCGCCAGGCTCATCCAGTAATAATAACCGGCAAGGTTTCAATAGGGCACGGGCAACAGCGATACGTTGGGCCTGACCAACGGATAATCGTGCTGCATTATCACCGATGATGGTATTCAGCCTATCGGGTAAATCGTGAATAAATTCGATGACGTATGCTTGTTCCATAACCTGATGGATTTGTTGTTGATTGGCATTAGGTTGGTTCAGACGAATATTATCAAGCAAAGTCTGCTCAGGCAGATGTGGATTTTGTCCAACCCAGCTCAGTTGATTACGCCATCTCTGTTGATCCAACTCACACAGTTCGGTGCCATTAATTTGTATTGAACCACGATAGGGCAGGAACCCTAACAGTAAATTCAAGAGGGAACTTTTACCTGCTCCACTTTGACCAATTAATGCCACCCGTTGATTTTTCTCTATAGTAAAATTCAACGGGCCAGCAAGCCGGTTGCCGTCGTGGGCCAAAATTTCCAGATTATTAGCAATGATGGTCAACGGATCTTGGGGGGGAAGTGTTTTATCACCACCGGCAGGTGCATATTCACCATCACTGCTCAATAAAGTCACTAATGCTTCGGCGGCCCCAATCGCCTGTGCTTTAGCGTGATAATAAGTACCCAGATCGCGTAATGGCTGAAAAAATTCTGGGGCGAGGGTTAACACCAGAAAACCGGCAAACAGGGTAACACCCATCCCGTAACTGCCAAAATTAAGCTCCCCCAAATAGGAGAAACCGAAATAAACAGCGACAACGGCAATAGAAATGGCTGCAAAGAACTCCAGCACCGCAGAGGAAAGGAACGCTAATCTCAGCACTTCCATCGTTCTGCAACGGAAGTTTTCGGTGGATTCGTTGATTTGTTGTGTTTCTACTTTGCCGCGATAAAACAAGCGCAACGTTTCTAACCCACGTAACCTATCAAGAAAATTACCGCTTAACCGCCCTAGTGCGACAAAATTACGCCGATTAGCGTCTGCGGCGCCTAAACCAACCAGCGCCATAAATAGCGGGATCAGGGGAGCAGTAGCGAATAAAATTAGCCCGGCAGCCCAGTTAACAGGGAATAGGGTGATCAGAATAAGAATAGGGATTATGACGGCGAGAGACATCTGTGGCAGATAGCGGGAATAATAATCCTGCATATCTTCTATCTGCTCAAGAATAATGGTTGCCCAACTACCGGCTGGTTTACCCTTAACCCACATTGGGCCAAGTTGTTCCAGCTTATCTAATACCATAGCGCGGATTTTCTGACGCACGACTTTGCCACAGATAAAACCGATTCGTTCCCGAATGGCACTGATGATAGCTCGTAACACAAAGGTGGCTGCTAGCAACCAAAATTCGTTCGTAATGTGCTCGCGTGGAAGATTATCCATGATTAAAGCTTGCAGAATTGAGGCCAGTAGCCAGGCTTGAGCAATAATCAATAATCCATTGATTAAGCCAAATAACATGGACAGGCGGAGCCAGCGTTGGGCCGGGGCACTTTGCTGTTTCAGCCAGCGAACCAATTCATACTGTCTTGTTTTGTCCATAAGGAAAAATTCTAATTTAACAGGTGAGAGTAATGGTGTACCAAAAGGCTGGACATATCCTATGTGTCAACATCCTGCTGATATGTTACATGTTAAAAAGCGCTACCGAAATAGCGCCTTGAAAGAAAAAGAATTTATTTAGCGGCTAGCCCATCCAGGAAACGTTCTGCGTCAAGGGCTGCCATACAACCTGTACCGGCGGACGTAATTGCCTGTCGGTAGGTATGATCCATGACATCACCGGCGGCGAATACACTGGGAATAGAGGTCTGAGTGGCGTTACCCTGTAAACCGGATTGAACTTTGATGTAACCATTATCCAGTTCTAATTGGCCTTCAAAGATAGTGGTATTGGGAGTATGGCCGATAGCAATGAAGGTGCCGGTAACCGCCAATTCTTCTGTAGCGCCACTTTGGGTATCGCGTAGGCGAACACCGGTAACACCCATATCATCACCGAGTACTTCATCCAGAATACGATCGGTGTGCAGGATGATATTGCCATTTTTGACTTTATCCATCAGGCGATTAATCAAGATCTTCTCTGAACGGAAGGTATCACGGCGATGAATTAGATGAACTTCCGCTGCAATATTTGCCAGATATAAGGCCTCTTCTACCGCAGTATTACCACCGCCAACAACGGCGACTTTCTGGTTACGATAAAAGAAACCATCACAAGTTGCACAGGCTGAAATACCACGCCCTTTGAATGCCTCTTCAGAAGGTAAACCTAAGTAACGGGCAGAAGCACCTGTTGCGATAATCAGTGCGTCACAGGTATATTCTTGTTCATCACCATAAAGGCGTAAAGGCCAGTTTTGCAGATCAACTTTTTGAATATGGTCAGAAATGATTTTAGTTTGGAATTTTTCAGCATGTTGGTGCATGCGCTCCATTAACCCTGGGCCGGTCAAATCTTCAGGATCGCCTGGCCAGTTTTCGACCTCGGTGGTTGTAGTCAATTGACCGCCTTTTTCAACCCCGGTAATAAGAACCGGATTTAAATTTGCTCGGGCAGCATAAACCGCAGCGGTATAGCCTGCTGGACCGGAGCCAAGAATAATGAGTTTGTGGTGTTTGGCGGCGCTCATGAATACCTCATTTCCATTTATCACCTATCGAATATCGAACGATTGTAGGAGAAATAGGAGGGTAAAAAAAGTTAAAAGACTCATGTTACTAACGATTTTACCGATAGATATTAACTAACAATGATTTTAACCTGAGAAAAGTGTCCTTTTAGTGCTGTTTGGATTTTATTTGCTCGTTTTCAATTAATGATAGACTATCGAAACGATTAACTGAAAATTTGTTCCACAGGTTGTTCTGATTTTTGCTCATTTACTTTGACAATCGGCTGTGCATTTGCGAAAACATCACTGTAAGAGATAATTATCCACCTCGCTAAATTCGTTTCTATAAAAATCGACATGCGGATAATTCCCTCTAGTGTAGCATTAAAAAAATGGCCTGTGAGTTGCTTTACGCTGATAGAGCGAGGCTTTAACTTTAAGACATCTTTTCCAACTCAAACTCAAGAGATAGGGGAAAATGTTATGGGTGTAGGAAAATAAAGAGAGATCAACAAAATGATAGATAATAAAAAACGTCCGGGAAAAGATCTTGATCGCATAGATCGTAATATCCTAAATGAGCTACAGAAAGATGGGCGAATTTCTAATGTAGAACTGTCTAAACGGGTAGGTTTGTCTCCAACCCCGTGTCTGGAACGTGTTCGTCGTCTGGAACGCCAAGGGTTTATTACTGGATACACGGCATTGCTGAATCCTCACTATTTGGATGCATCTTTGCTGGTATTTGTTGAAATTACCTTAAACCGTGGTGCTCCAGATGTTTTTGAACAATTCAACGCTGCTGTACAAAAATTGGAAGAGATTCAGGAATGCCACTTAGTTTCCGGTGATTTCGACTATCTATTGAAAACTCGCGTACCAGACATGTCAGCTTATCGTAAGTTGCTAGGCGAAACTTTGTTGCGTTTGCCAGGTGTTAATGACACCCGCACATATGTTGTGATGGAAGAAGTTAAGCAGAGCAATCGTTTGGTCATTAAGACTCGCTAAAATCTTACCAAAAATGTACAGGTGCAAAACTGGAAAAACTTAGGTACACTCCTGTTTATGCATACAGTTTCAACGCTGAGCTATCTCGGCGTTGTTCCGTTAAATTAACAGGAAACCTGGAGAGCCTTTCTTGAGCCAGGAATATACAGAAGATAAAGATATTAAATTAAAGAGACTGAATAGCGGGCGCAGGCTGTTAGAAGCTGTGTTGCTTGTCATTGTTATCCTAGCGGTTTATCTGCTGGTCGCACTTGTCAGTTTTAACCCTTCTGATCCCAGTTGGTCTCAGACTGCATGGCATGAGCCAGTGCATAATTTGGGTGGTGGTGTGGGTGCATGGCTGGCCGATACGCTGTTTTCTGCATTTGGCATTCTAGCTTATGTCATCCCGCCAGTGATGATATTGGGTTGCTGGACTGCTTTTAAGCAACATGATGACCGAGAGTATGTTGATTTCTTTGCGTTGGCTTTGCGCGTTATTGGTGCATTGGCAATCGTTTTGACTTCATGTGGATTAGCGGCACTGAATGTTGACGATCTCCATTACTTTGCTTCCGGCGGTATTATTGGCAGTCTGTTTAGTAGTGCGATGTTGCCCTGGTTTAATGAATTAGGTGCAACTTTGGTCTTGCTGTGTATTTGGGCAATTGGGTTGACGTTATTTACTGGTTGGTCATGGTTAACCATTGCTGAAAAAACGGGAGCAGTAATTCTGGGAGCAATAGGATTTATTACCAATCGTAGCCGTAATGAACAGGAATATATGCCATACGGTGAAACGGCTATTGAGAGGGAAGATCCCGCCGATGATAAAACAGAATCTGAATTTACAGCGGCTGATATTGATCATGATGATGTACTATTTACAGCACCTTCAGCCGTAGAATTAGCAAAAGCTGAACTGGACGAACCAGAATCGGTGAAAGCAGAAATCGAACAAGAACAGCCAATAGATATTCCTACCACTAATATGGCTGATATTGATGCTGAACCTGAAATTCTGGTTAATACATCCGATGATATTGCACGCCCTCAGTCATTAGTAGAAGAGAGTGAAAAGAATAATGACGAACTTGTTCGTTATGTATTTGAAACGCCTGCTGAGTACCGTTTTGAGCCTATATCTGAATTTAATCGTGAAGCAACGCCAACATTTGAATCCATCGAAAATAGCCAGGACAGCGGTGATACCTTCACTTTCATGCCTGAAACAGAGTCAAAAAATGTTGTAGCGTCAACTGCTGCAACGGTTATAACGGGTAACTCTCAAGTAAAACAAGGAATCGGGCCAGAACTACCTCGTCCTAATCCTGTTCGTATTCCAACTCGCCGTGAATTGTATGGCATTAAAGTGCCTTCACAACGTCTTGCAGAACAACAGCGTGAAGAGGAGGCTAAACAGCAAGTAGGTGGAACGGATGATGATATTGAGTCTGATAAACAGCAAGAAGCGTTGCTGAGTCAGCAGTTTCTTGAACAACAGCGCGAGCGTTATCGTATTACGGCGGATACAGAAGAACAGACTCCAATCCAGCCTCAGATAAGACAGAATCTATTTGAGCTGGAAAATGAGCCTTCGGTGGAAAAACGGGTTCAAACAGCGACAGAGACTGTCAAACAGACAGTTGAGCAGCCGCAATATAAGCGTTATCAGGAGCAAGGTCACCAGGAGAAAAAAGAGCTTTCTGCTCTGGAGAGTTTATCGATTTTAAATAACTTTTCACCGGTTGAAGATTTAGTTGAAAAAGAGCCGGCAGAGCCGTTATTTATGCCTTCTGTTCAATCAGCACCGGAAAATCAATCAGAACGACCCACAGAAATTGCTTTTGCGCCAGCACCTGTACACAATGTTGTGCAGCAACCGCAGCAACCGCAGCAACCGCAGCAACCGCAGCAACCGCAGCAACCGCAGCAACCGCAGCAAGATAGCTTATTCCATCCGTTTTTAGTTCGTAACGATCAACCGTTGCCAAAACCAACGACACCAATGCCTTCGCTCGATCTGCTAACCAGTCCTTTAGCAGAAGAGGAACCCGTTGATATGTTTGCCCTTGAGCAAACGTCCCGTTTGATTGAAGTGCGTCTGAGTGATTATCGAGTTAAAGCTGATGTTGTGGGTTTTTCACCCGGTCCGGTGATTACCCGGTTTGAACTGGATTTGGCTCCGGGTGTTAAAGCCTCACGTATTTCCAACTTATCAAGAGATTTAGCACGTTCTCTATCAGCGGTCGCTGTGCGTATTGTTGAAGTGATTCCGGGTAAACCTTATGTTGGCTTGGAATTGCCGAATAAAAAGCGCCAGACGGTCTATTTGCGTGAAGTATTGGATTGTGAAAAATTCCGCGATAATCCGTCACCACTGACAATTGTGTTGGGTAAAGATATTGGCGGCCAGCCGGTTGTGGCTGATTTAGGTAAAATGCCGCACTTGCTGGTGGCGGGTACAACCGGTTCGGGTAAATCTGTTGGTGTCAACGCTATGATCCTCAGTATCCTCTATAAAGCAAAACCAGAGGATGTCCGCTTTATTATGATTGACCCAAAAATGTTGGAGTTATCGGTTTATGAAGGTATTCCGCATCTGTTAACCGAAGTTGTTACCGATATGAAAGATGCTGCTAATGCACTGCGCTGGTGTGTCGGTGAAATGGAACGCCGTTATAAACTGATGTCTGCATTGGGTGTGCGTAATCTGGCGGGTTATAACGAAAAGGTTAAGCAGGCAGAAGAGATGGGACGCCCAATTCCTCATCCATTCTGGAAGCCGGGTGACAGCATGGATGCTACTCATCCGGTGCTGAAAAAAGAACCGTATATTGTTGTTATGGTCGATGAATTTGCTGACTTAATAATGACCGTCGGCAAAAAAGTCGAAGAGCTGATTGCCCGATTAGCACAGAAAGCGCGTGCTGCTGGTATCCATCTGGTTCTGGCGACTCAACGTCCATCTGTCGATATTATTACCGGTCTGATTAAAGCCAATATTCCGACTCGTATTGCCTTTACGGTTTCCAGCAAAATTGATTCCCGCACCATCCTTGATCAAGGCGGCGCTGAATCTTTGTTAGGCATGGGGGATATGCTTTATCTGGCGCCAAACTCCTCGATTCCGGTGCGTGTTCACGGTGCATTTGTTCGGGATCAGGAAGTTCATAAAGTGGTTAATGATTGGAAAGCTCGCGGTCGTCCAGAGTATGTTGACAGCATTCTCAGTGGTGGTGATGATGCTGAAGGTGGCTTGGGTCTTGATAGCGACGAAGAGTTGGATGCCCTGTTTGATCAGGCAGTTCAATTCGTGACGGAAAAACGACGAGTTTCGATTTCTGGCGTCCAGCGTCAATTCCGTATTGGTTATAACCGAGCGGCGCGTATTGTGGAACAGATGGAGGCACAACAGATTGTCAGTGCTCCGGGTCATAATGGTAATCGTGAAGTATTAGCCCCACCGCCACATGAGCACTAATTATTGAATATTGAAAACTCTGATAGTAAATCACTCAGGTAATAACGTTGAGAAAGAAGTAATAACGTTGAGAAAGGTATCTCTTACATGAAAAAGCTGATATTGATTGGTTGTTTAATGGTTGGCATGAATATCAATGTGGCATGGGCAAATGCCAGCCAGAATTTGCAGGAACGTTTGGGTAAAGTAAATAGTTTTCATGCCAGCTTTACTCAAACCGTCACTAGTGATGATGGGGCAACAATTCAGGAAGGCGAGGGGCAATTGTGGGTGAAACGTCCAAACCTATTCAACTGGCATATGACATCACCTGATGAAAGTGTCTTGGTATCGGATGGTAAAACATTGTGGTTTTATAATCCATTTGTTGAGCAGGTAACGGCTAATTGGTTGAAAGATGCCACAGGTAACACGCCGTTTATGTTAATTACTCGTAACGATGCTAAAGATTGGTCCCAATATAAAATTAGCCAGCAAGGGAATGATTTTGAACTGACGCCGAATAATGTCACTGGTAATCTGAAACGTTTCTCGATTACCGTCACGATGGATGGCACTATCCAAAAATTTTCTGCTATTGAGCAGGATGGACAAAAGAGTGCTTATCAATTAAAAGGGCAGCAAAATACCCATGTGGATGCGGCAAAGTTCAGTTTTACGCTACCGAAAGGCGTTACGCTGGATGATCAGCGCCAGTGAGGTTTAAGTGAACAACCTGTCACTCGATTTTTCTCAAAATGAATTTCAGCCATTGGCCGCGCGTATGCGGCCGATGACATTAGAGCAATATATCGGGCAGCGGCATTTACTCGCTGAAGGAAAACCTCTGCCAAGGGCTATCCGGGCTGGACAACTGCACTCCATGATTTTATGGGGGCCACCGGGGACGGGCAAAACAACATTAGCTGAAATTATTGGGCATTATGCTCAGGCTGATGTTGAACGGATATCTGCGGTCACTTCCGGTATCAAAGAGATACGTGAATCGATTGAAAAAGCGCGTCAGAACCGGAATTCAGGGCGTAGAACTATCCTGTTTGTTGATGAAGTACATCGTTTTAACAAAAGCCAACAGGATGCTTTTCTGCCACACATTGAAGATGGCACGATCACCTTTATTGGTGCGACGACAGAAAATCCCTCTTTTGAACTGAATTCCGCATTACTTTCACGAGCGCGTGTCTATCTACTTAAGTCATTGACAACAGAAGAGATTGAGCAGGTTCTTGAGCAGGCTATGAATGATAAAGAGCGTGGTTATCGTGGACAGAATATCGTTTTGCCTGAAAACACCCGTCGTATGGTGGCGGAACTGGTTGCAGGCGATGCTCGTCGCTCACTGAATCTGCTTGAAATGATGGCGGATGTGGCAGAAACCGATGCTCAGGGGCTGAGGGTTTTGACACCGGGGCTATTGAAAGAAGTCAGTGGAGAGAGAAGTGCGCGTTTTGATAATAAAGGTGATCGTTATTACGATTTGATTTCAGCACTGCATAAATCTATTCGTGGTTCTGCACCTGACGCTGCGCTTTATTGGTATGCTCGAATTATTACTGCCGGTGGTGATCCATTATATGTTGCCCGTCGTTTATTGGCTATTGCTTCCGAAGATGTTGGTAATGCCGATCCTAGAGGAATGCAGGTAGCGATTGCTGCATGGGATTGTTTTACCCGTGTTGGGCCGGCAGAAGGTGAAAGGGCGATTGCTCAGGCTATTGTTTATCTTGCTTGTGCACCGAAAAGTAACGCTGTTTATACCGCTTTTAAAGCAGCAATGGCTGATGCGAAGGAAAAACCTGATTATGATGTTCCCGCACATTTGCGCAATGCACCGACAAAATTGATGAAAGGGATGGGGCTTGGCGAGGAATATCGTTATGCCCATGACGAACCTAATGCTTATGCTGCGGGTGAAGTTTATTTTCCGCCTGAGATGCGGGAAACTCGTTATTATCATCCGGCTAACCGAGGATTAGAAGGTAAAATAGGCGATAAACTCGCCTGGCTTGCTGAACAGGATCAAAATAGCCCGATAAAACGCTATCGCTAACATTATTGTTGCGGTAAGGTTGGCAGGTAAAATATCTTATGGCCCATCAACTTGTGTGGGCCTATTCACATCATCTATACCCAATGGATTTCAAGATCCATCGCGACGGCAAGGGAGCGAATCCCTGGGAGCATAGATAACTATGTGACCGGGGTGAGTGAGTGCAGCCAACAAAGAGGCAACTTGAAAGATAACGGGTATAACTTAATAACGACAAGCACAGGACTAGCATGCTCGATCCAAACATACTGCGTAATGAGCTAGACGCAGTCGCCGAAAAACTGGCTCGCAGGGGTTATACCCTTGACGTGGATACGCTGCGCAAACAAGAAGAGCGCCGTAAAGTTTTACAAGTTGAAACTGAAACCCTGCAAGCAGAACGTAATTCCCGATCGAAAGCTATTGGTGCAGCAAAAGCCCGTGGTGAAGATATTGATCCGCTACGTCAGGAAGTGAACCAGTTAGGTGAAAAGTTGGATACAGCGAAAGCCAAACTGGAAAAACTTCAAGCTGAAATCCGTGATTTGGCTTTAAGTATCCCTAACATTCCAGATGACTCTGTACCGGTAGGTAAAGATGAGAACGACAATTTGGAAGTGAGCCGTTGGGGTGAGCCAGGTAAATATGATTTTGAAATTCAAGATCATGTTTCATTAGGTGAATTGACCAATGGTCTGGACTTTGCCGCTGCGGTTAAACTAACCGGTTCACGCTTTGTGGTGATGAAAGGGCAAATTGCCCGTCTGCATCGGGCCTTGGCGCAATTTATGCTAAACCTTCACACAGAACAGCATGGCTATTTGGAAACTTATGTTCCCTATTTGGTAAACCATGAAACCTTATATGGTACGGGTCAATTGCCGAAATTTGGTGAAGATCTTTTTCATACTAAGCCGCTGGAAGAAGAGGCGGAAAGCCATTACGCGCTGATCCCAACTGCTGAAGTTCCGATAACCAACTTGGTTCGTGGTGACATTCTGGATGAAAATGAATTGCCATTGAAAATGACCGCTCATACCCCTTGCTTCCGTTCAGAAGCGGGTTCTTATGGCCGTGACACTCGTGGCCTGATCCGTATGCACCAGTTTGATAAAGTTGAGTTGGTTCAGATTGTTCATCCTGATGAATCAATGGATGCATTGGAAGCATTGACAGGACATGCAGAGAAAGTACTGCAATTACTGAACCTGCCATATCGTAAAGTTTTATTGTGTACCGGTGATATGGGTTTTAGCGCGTGTAAAACTTATGATTTGGAAGTGTGGTTACCGGCTCAGAACACATATCGTGAAATCTCTTCCTGTTCTAATATGTGGGATTTCCAGGCGCGCCGTATGCAAGCACGTTTCCGTGGCAAAGAAGATAAGAAAACTCAATTACTCCATACCCTGAATGGCTCTGGTTTGGCAGTTGGCCGTACTCTGGTTGCCATTATGGAAAACTATCAGCAAGCCGATGGTCGTATTGAAATACCCGAAGTATTGCGTCCATATATGGGTGGTTTGGAATATATTGGTTGATTATTGTATTAATGAAAAGCGCCAGATTTGGCGCTTTTTGCTGTCTATTTTATTAATTACAAATTTACTGAAAATAAAATTACCAAATTCAGTAAATAATAAATGTATCTTTATCTTTTAGTTAACTAAAGTCGATGACTTCTCCTTACTGATGAAAATGCTACGGTAAGATGAATAATAGCTGGCGAAAAATATTGGTATAGTGACTAAAAAGCCTAAGCCGAAAGTCACTATAGAAAGTGTCGTCATTAACGCAAAGATAATAAAGAATAGGAAACCGGGCAATAAATTCTTCTTCACTGCTTCCAGGCTCATTGATACGGCAGCACCAAATTTCAAATTGTGAATAACGATTAACGCTGGTGCAAACCAGGTTAAAGCAGCAGCAATGATGCTGAAGATAAACAGAATAAAGACACCAAGAAGTAATGGAGACAGATCACTTGGGAATATTTCAGTAGGAACTTCACCATATTGACTAGCTAAGAAGATGTTAATCATGGCACTACCGCCGAGAATAAACATTGCTATGATACCAAGAAGCATAATGCCAAATGATAAGGCACCAACGCCAAGTAGTGACGCAAAGTTTTGCTGAAATCCGCTGAATAACAGCCCTAGTTCAAATTCTCCGGTAGTTCTCTGTTTTTCACACAGAGCAATAATGCCTCCAGCTAGTACTGAACCCAAAATCCCTGCAAATATCCCAAGGAAAGGAATAAGCTGTAAACCAGATATGATAATGAAATAAATGATACTAAGTAGTATCCACACACCTAATTTACGTTTGACGAGACCCCATGCTTGACTAATCCATCCCATACCTTCGACGCTACTGAGGGATTGACCTCCAAGGATAAATACCTCTTGATTGTTGTATATACCCGTCATCTTTCAAGTTGCCTCTTTGTTGGCTGCACTCGCTCACCCCGGTCACATAGTTACCTATGCTCCCGGGGATTCACTCCCTTGCCGTCGCGATGCATCT